>JAQICD010000025.1 GCA_027858715.1 Prolixibacteraceae bacterium | reverse complement strand
AACTCGTAACCGATACCAACACGGTGTTTGTAGCCCACACGATAATTAAGCGATGGTTGAATGAGAACAGAGTTGTATGCAATTGTATCTTTGGAGAAAATGAACATAGTTCCACCCCCTAAATAGGTTGAAATTGTGAAATTTCGTTCGAAATCAGGCTTTGTTCGATAGACCTCGCTATAGCGTGGCTGATAACGCAACCCCACTTTCACCGAAGGAATGTTGAGGCCGTAATTAGGGTAGTTGAGTGCTCCGTTTGAATAATGGGTAAAACCGCCGGCTGCAAAAACATCAACATGTTTGCCAAGGTTAAATGATTGTTCGAGGTAGAACCCGAAAAAAACATTGGTGGTTGAGCCTGTCGAAAAGTTGTGTGGGTTGGTTTCGGCATTGTATGGATTAATGCCGTACGACATGCCAAGATCAACTTCAAGATCCATGCGTCCCCATTTGGCGTTGTACTGCGGAAACTGTGTGAAAAAATAAAGCGTACTGGGTTTACCCACAATGTCGGTTTCGAAAGATGCGAAATTAAAACCTATGCCGAACGACGGATTGCGGTATGCGGTATGCCAGGCTTTGTTGCCCTGGGTTTGCCAGCCCACTTTCAGATCAACCGAGCGGTAGGGGTAAACCAGGTTTTTAATAGGGGGCTTGTGGGGTTTGTTTTGTCCCCCACGGTAATTGATGCTGTAAAAAACGGGCGATTTTATCGAGTCGGCAGCCGATAAATAAGAAGGTGGCATGAATAAGCATAAAAAAAACAAAAGGGGGGGTATCTTTCTCATTCTTCGATAATTACATAAACTTCTTCGTTTTCTTTCTTAAGCATGTATTCTTCGCGGGCAAAACGTTCTAGAGCTTCCTGGTCGCTTTGTAAAGTGTGCAATTGTTCCCGGTCGGTTTCAATTTTATTCTTCAGGTATAAACGTTCTTCTTTGAGTGCTTCTAACTTGTTCGAATCCTTTTGGATGCGAACCCAGTTGTACTCGTCGAAAAACAACATCCATATCAAAAAGAATAAAATAATTCCCAACGGAATTTTATACTTTATTAAAAAATTGAGCAGATACTTCTTCATTTTATCACCCGGATTAATAACACAAAACTAATATAAAAAGTTGGTCATTCGTCAACTGGGTTTATAATTTATGTACATGTTCTTGGTGTGTCTGGTGTGTTCGTATTACCCGTTCGCCAAAATTTCTCTTACAGCTTCATCATAAGCTTTTATGCTCTTTGCTTTTTTGAACATCTTAAAACCTTTGGGAGTGTTTGGAAATGCGGTGATAAAATATTTCCAGTAACCAACCATCTTCATAAGCAGGTGGCTTGGCCCCGACAAAGCTTGTTGGTATTCATTGAATAGCGTATCGTGAAACTTTCTGAAAATTTCAATTCTGTTTTCGGGATAGTCAGTTGTATTGTTTTTGATCATTCTGGGCAGAAAAGGATCGGCAATTAATCCACGGCCAATTAGCCAGTGATTTATGGATGGAAAGCGTTCGGCCATTTCGTGAAACTTAGCCACCGAAGTGATATCGCCATTGTAGCTGAGCGTATGACGGGTCTGCTGAATGCATTTTTCAAAAGTATCCAAATCTAAAGCTCCTTTATAAAGTTGTTTCCCAATGCGTGGATGAATAGCAATATTTTGCAAAGGATATTTGTCGAGAACAGGCAGTACATTAAATATTTCTTCGTTGCTTTCGTATCCCAGGCGCATTTTTACCGAAATTTTAATGTCCGATTCGGTATTTACCTTTTGAAGAACTTCATCTATTTTTGGAGGATTATTCAATAAGCCGGAACCCATACCTCGTTTGGTTACCATAGGATAGGGACAACCCAAATTCCAGTTTAGCTCGTCGTAGCCCAATTCCTGAACTTGTTTTGCTACAAAAAGAAACTCTTCGGCATTGTTGGTCATGATTTGCGGAATTAGTATCAGGCCTTGATTGTTTTTAGGTAAGATATCGCGAATTGTTGAGTTTTTTATCTCCTGCTTTCCGTCCAGCCGGATGTAAGGGGCATAGAAAACATCAATCCCCCCCATATAGGATTGAAAGGCATTCCGGAAACGAAAATCTGTATATCCCTGTAAAGGTGACGAAATTAGAGAATGACGCATAATGTGTTGTTTATATGATTACCTTTTAATTCTAAAAAAATTATTATAAATTTATACGTTTGTAACATCGAAACAAACATACTAACATCAAATACTGCTATGAACCGAATACTAAAAATTCTTTTTGGCTTATTTTTAATTGGTGCTTCAATTACGGCGGGTGCTCAAAGATATTATCTTATTGTAGCATCGCATAGTTCCGAAGCTCCGGCATTAAGTGTTTCCGAACGATACAAAGCGTCTGGTTTTGTTAACGCCGGATACCTTTTTTCGCCCGAAATTAACAGATACCGGGTTTATTTAAACCGTTACAGCTCGTTGGCAGAAGCGCGTGAGGTGCGTAATAATTTCAGATCGAAATTTCCCGATTCGTGGATACTTGATCAACAAAACCCGCCTTCAATTAAACAAATTAAACAAAAAGAACCCGATTCGACACAAATTGCCATTAATAACCTCGATGCCGGGTTGGCCGAAACCATGCAGTATGTCGATGATTTAAGATTTCAGATTACACAGTTGCAGGATCAGCTTCGTAATATGTCAATTAATAATACTGAGCGCGACCTCGATCGTGAGCTTGTAATTGATGAGCTGAAGGACACTATTAATATCCTGGAAGAAAAAATTGCAGCACTTGAAGAGAAACTCCAAAAACAGATTGAGGAAGATTATGTGAAAAAAACAGATACCGTAGATATTGCGCGCGAAGCGGTAACTTCGGGATTTAAATTTGTGAAACCCGGCTTTTCATTGTCGTTAGGTGCAGTGCAGGCTTTTATGTTAACAAATCCGGGAGCTGCTACACTGGCTTATTTTAATATTACTGATCCTGTGCCCAGTGAAGTATTTTATGGCTTTTCGCTATCAGGCGAGTTCTACCTTTCAAAATATTGGAAAACCGGTATTAGTGTAATTGCCTACCCGGGCAGCGATAAAACATTTCTTTTCCCGTATTTCAACCTTGGGTATTCACGTCAGCTGGGCAATGCACCTTTGCGGATTAATCCTTTTATTTCGGTTGGCACTGAAGCCATATGGAGAAATGGCGAGGATATCATGGCTGGACGTTATATCTTTTATGCTCCCGGACTCGATATTGAGTGGGCTTTTACAACCCGAACATCATTGTTTATGAATTACAGGCACAACCTTACCACCTTTTTCGAAAACGATGTTTATAAATATAACGAAACGCAACATTCGGCACTTTCGTTCGGCCTTCGGTTTAATTTCCACAAATAATACGTGCTGATAAATTTCTGATTTCTCTGTTACATACATACTAAACTATAAACTCATGAAACATATTTATACCTTTTTATTTATCACACTTGTTGCAATGTCGTGCAACCGTTCTGGCGAATTTCTACTGGTCCCATATTCCGATGGCGAAAAATGGGGTTTTAAAGACAATGAAAAGAATATTATTCTCGTTGCTAAATACGACGATGCCTACGCTTTCTCCGAAAATTTGGCTGCTGTGAAAATCAATGGCAAATGGGGATACATAAATCACGATGGAAAAGAAGTTATTCCACCCATTAAATATGAGAAAGCCGGAAGTTTTTCCGAAGGACTTTGCATGGTTTGCCAAAACGGCAAATGGGGGTTCATCAATAAAAAAGGAGAAGAGGTTATTCCTCCTGAAAAATTTGAGCGTGTAGGCAATTTTTCAGGTGGTCTTGCCATGGCATGTGAAAAGGGAAAGTATGGTTATATCAATAAAAAGGGGGAGGTTGTAATTCAATTAAAATACGATTTTGCTCGTGATTTTTCAAGTAAACGTGCCAAGGTGATGCAGAATCAGCGGTTCGGATTCGTTGATGAAAAAGGCAACGAAGTCGTACCCATAAAATACAATATGGCCGGTGAGATTTTCAACGAGCTGGTTTTAACCCGTCAGAACAGCAATTGGGCACTTGTTGATGTCGATGGCGAAGAGTTGGTTGCTTTAAACTATAACTATGTTTGGGATATTGACCAAGGCGGGTTTTATAAAGTTTTCAAAGATGGGAAATATGGTTTCGTCAATCAGGATGGTAAAGAAATCGTGTTGTTAAAATATGTGTATGCCGAAGATTTTGAAAACGGCATCGCGTTGATAAAAAGAGAAGGTAAATTTGGTATCATTGATCGTAGCGGACGTGAAATTATTGACCCTGTTTACGACAAACTCAACCGTGTTGGCGATGGCATTATCATGTACAGCAAAGCAGGCGAAGAAAAAGGATTTATCGATTATTACGGAAATCCAATAGTTGATAAAGAAGTTACACAAACCATTCGTTCGTTTTCATCGTTTACTGAGCCAACTCCCGATACCTTTACCGACGCACGCGACGGACAGGATTACCCGGTTGTAAAAATTGGCAATCAAACATGGATGGGCAGCAATCTTAAATTCGATGTTGAAGGCAGCTCTTGTTACAAAAATAATTGTGACGAATACGGGCGATACTATACCTATACAATGGCTGAAGATGCTTGTCCCGAAGGATGGCGTTTGCCAACAGCCGATGACTGGAGTAAGTTAGTTGCTGAGCTGGAAGGCAACGAAAAGGCGTACAATTATCTTACTGCCGATGTTTTTGAAATGAAACACGGAGGATACAAGTATAACAACAAAACTTTTGAAGGTGTTGGCGATTACGGTTATTTGTGGATTGCCAACGGAGAAGAAAAAGGTACCTGTGTGTGGTTTAACAGCTATACGAAGTCGATACTTCAGTTTACAAGCGGCAACAAACACTTGCGTAATATTCGATGCATGAAATAAAATTGACTTCAATGATGATTTAGGAAGACAAAAACACTATGAACTTAATTTGAATTAGAAAGAACGGACAAACGTTTAATCAGATTTTTGATCAAGCATGAAACATTTTAAAAACTCATCCTCAGTTCGGCATTTACTTTTTAGTATTTCCATTGTTTTTGTATTGATAATAAGTTCTCATGGTGAGGCTTTTTCCCAAATTGTATTTACCGGTGGTGGTAATTTTTCAACGGTTCGCAGCAAGGTGTTGCTCGAAAATAAAAAACCCGTTATTGGTTACAATTGTGGCATTTCAGTTCAGTATTATCCCTTTAAGAAATCCAAAAATATCTCTTTAATCAACGAAATGATACTTTCCCGGAAAGGGTATCGACAGCAATTCGATGAGAAGTATTTTTTCAGATTTAATTACCTGTCGTTCCCTGTTTTGATAAATTTACGACCCAAAACATGGAAGGCGAAACCATAAACGTGACCTCTGGCCGTTTCGATTATGTAATTAGAGACGAAATTAACATTATGGGAGAATCAGGCAATGCACTTTCGATTTCAAAAAAACTTTCTGAAAATAATCCAACCGGCAATTAGGAAGAATAATCCTGCAATATAAACATAAGGAAATGGTACTGCAGGGCTCTCGCCATATAAGTTCATAACGATATGAACGTCAGGAAAACCTATTGAAGCAAATTCTGCAGGTTCAGAAACGCCACAATCGCTTGCTGCTAAATATGAAGGCGAAGATTCTCCGGAATTATTAGAGCCAATATTGAAGCTGTTTCCTACACTTTGTCCATCAGGTGTAAATATTTCTACTACAAGTATTTCTTTCTTCTGAAGGTATCAAAACTGGATTTGAAAGCTCCATTTCATAGATGGAAAGAGACTGATCGGGCACTGAAAAATTTTCTGTGTAAAGCAGGGTGAGGTTTGACCAGTTGAAGGTTCCATCCAATGTGTAAAATTTTGCCACTATAGGTTGGTAGCCCAAAGAACTTGAAGAAAATTCTATTCCAATTTCCAAACGGTTAATTATAAAGTCTGATGTAATACTAAAGTCACTTGCCAGATCAAAAATCCTGAAATAGGAATTATCTGCATGCAAACCAGACATACCACATTGAACTGAGTTGCCTGATAAAATCGACTGGCTACTTGAATTTGTTATTTGCACCTCGCCCGGAGCTGAAAGTTGCTAGTTTGTACCTGATGTCGCTCCGGGTGCAAGAGGCGATGTTTGAAAATTATGTTGTGCATGAGTGGTAATGAAACTGAATACACAGAACAAAGCGATAAGAGAGATTATTTTCATTGTTTCAAAGTGTTAGTGAAATAAATACAAACACAATTAAAAAATAATCTATTTCCGAATTATTTTTATAAGCCCCGATACCCCGAGTCTTATTATCGATGATGGGGCACAATCCATCACATCAGACTGGCGGTATTTTACAATGTAATCGACTTTCGTTTTTATGCTTTCGTGAATATCGTCGAAGCATGATGGGCTGGGCTTGTTGCTAAGGTTGGCCGAGGTCGAAACAATGGGTTTCCGAAACCGCTGTAGCAGATGTTGTGTAAATGCTTCGTTTGTTATTCGTATTCCAATGCTTCCGTCGGATGCAATAAGGTTGGGTGCAAGGTTTTTAGCTTTATCGTAAATAATAGTGGTAGGCTTTTCGGCATAATCAATAATGTCCCAGGCTACTTCCGGAACTTCTTCAACATACGATGGAATAAAATTAGAGTTTTCGAGCAAAACGAGCATACTCTTGCCAGACTTGCGTTGTTTAATGTCAAAAACACGCTGAACCGCCTCCTGGTTGGTGGCATCACACCCAATACCCCAAACCGTGTCGGTTGGGTAAAGTATAATACCACCAGCCCTGAGTACCTCAAGCGCGTTTTTTATATCTTCGTTAAAATCGGTCATATATTATTTAAATGAATCAAGACCGCTGAAATCGAGCGTTGCAAAATAATCGTCGAGTGTTTCGGCATGGCGAATTTGTACTACGTCGCCATTTTCTCTGAGCAGTAATTCGGACGAGCGAAGTTTACCATTATAGTTAAAGCCCATCGAATGGCCGTGTGCACCAGTGTCGTGAATCACTACCAGATCGCCAACGTCGATCTTTGGCAGCAGTCGGTTAATGGCAAATTTGTCGTTATTTTCGCACAACGAGCCGGTTACATCGTAAAGCATATTATGCGGCTGGTCTTCTTTACCCGGAACAGTAATGTGGTGATAAGCCTTATAAATGGCCGGGCGCATCAGGTTGTGCATACTGGCATCAAGGCCAACATATTTTTTGTACGTTTCTTTAAAGTGAAGCACACGCGCAACTAAATATCCAAACGGACCGGTTATAGCTCGTCCCGACTCGAAGAAAATCTTCAGGGGTGCAAGATTGTTGGCTACGATATATTCTTCGTAAAGTTCTTTAATACCTGCGCTTACCCTCTCCATATTAACAGATTTGTGCTCGCGTTTGTAAGGAATACCAATGCCGCCACCAAGATTGGCAAATTCAAACTTTATCCCCAGCTCTTTATGGATATCTACAATGGTATCAAAGATAATATCGGCTGTTTCAACAAAGTAATCGGCATCAAGCTCGTTTGAGGCAACCATAGTATGTATTCCAAAGCGCTTCACACCTTTATCTTTCAGTTTTTTGTAGCCTTCGAAAAGTTGTTCGCGTGTAAAACCATATTTTGATTCTTCGGGGTTGCCGATAATAGCATTTCCGCCTTTAAGTGCGCCCGGGTTGTAGCGGAAACACACCAGTTCGGGAATACCCACGTGTTCTTCAATGTAATCGATATGGGTAATGTCGTCGAGGTTAATAATCGCACCCAGCTCAATAGCTTTTTGGTATTCCTCGGCAGGCGTATCATTCGATGTGAACATGATTTCTTCGCCGCGCATACCCACTTTTTCGGCCAGTATAAGCTCGGCCAGCGAACTACAATCGGCACCAAAACCTTTTTCGTGAAGAATTTTCATGATATAAGGATTGGGCAGAGCCTTAACTGCAAAATATTCTTTAAAACCGGTGTTCCAGCTAAAACTTCCGGCAAAATATTCGGCATATTCTTTCATTCCTTTTTCATCGTAAATATGAAAAGGGGTTGGGTATTTACTAACGACTTTGTCTAACTGTTCTTTACTAAATGGTAACGCTTTCTTCTCCATATATTTATATGTGTTTTGATTCAAGCCGCTAATTTACAATTTTTAGTTTGGTTATTTAGAAATGTTCTTAAAAAGCTGTTCGTAACCATCAAAATTTAAGATTAATTAAATACGCTATACGGTTTTAGAAACTGTCAAGGCTTAACAATCAGTTAATCAAAGGCAAAAATATTTTAGTATCTTTGCATGCTACAAATTCAGAGTTGAGAATATTTAATTATTAAATAGAATTATATGGCATTAATTAATGAGAATTACCTGAAATTACAAGCAGGTTACCTTTTTCCGGAAATCGGACGTAGAGTGAAAGAATTTACCGACGCTAACCCCGATACGAAAGTTATTAAAATGGGGATTGGTGATGTGACCCAACCTCTTGCTCCTTCAATTGTGAAAGCATTTCACGAAGGAGTGGAAGAAATGGCAAGCGCCGAATCATTTAAGGGATACGGCCCCGAGCAGGGTTATTCTTTCCTTCGCGAAGCTATTGCCGAAAACGATTATAAAGCCAATGGCGTAAACAGTATAAAAGCCGACGATATTTTTATTTCCGACGGTTCGAAGTGCGACACCGGAAACATACAGGAGATTTTTGGTAACGACAACGTAATTGCAGTTACCGACCCGGTTTACCCGGTTTATGTCGATACAACTGTTATGTCGGGTAAAACCGGTAACATTAACGATGTTGGCCATTATAATGGCATTGTTTATATGCCTTGCAACGAGAAAAATAATTTTGTGCCGGCTTTGCCCCACGACAAAGTTGACCTGATTTTCCTTTGCTACCCTAACAATCCAACCGGTACTGTAGCAACTAAAGAAGAACTGAAAAAGTGGGTTGATTATGCGCTCGACAACAAGTGTATAATTCTTTATGATGCTGCTTACCAGGCATTTATTACCGAAAATGGTATTCCGCGTTCGATTTACGAAATTGAAGGCGCCGAGAAATGTGCCATCGAATTCCGCAGCTTTTCGAAAACAGCAGGATTCACCGGAACACGTTGTGCGTTTACAGTTATTCCCGAAACAGTTGTTGCTTACGATAACAAAGGCAAAGCACACAAAGTGAAGCCGCTGTGGAATCGTCGTCAATCGACCAAATTTAACGGGGTATCATACCCGGTACAAAAGGCTGCTGCTGCAACTTACACGACCGAGGGTAAAAAAGAAGTTGCCGACACTATTTCATACTACCTCGAAAACGCCAGCATTATGCGCGAAAGCCTCGAAGATGCCGGCTATAAAGTTTATGGTGGTGTAAATGCACCTTACGTGTGGGTGAAAACAAAAAATAATATGAGCTCATGGGACTTCTTCGACAAAGTGTTAAAAGAAACCAACGTTGTGGGTACGCCGGGTTCAGGTTTTGGACCATCGGGCGAAGGCTATTTCCGCTTTTCGGCATTTGCCGACCGCGACCATGTAATCGAAGCAATGACCAGGGTGAAAAATCTTTCTTAATTTAAATTGAACATTATTGCTTGACGAAAAAAGGACGGGATTGCCGTCCTTTTTTTTGTGCGCATAAGTTTGTTGCCTTGATTATTATACCGCACATCAAAAATTTTATCACATTACGTCAAAAAAGTTATACGACGATAAGATAGTATTGTGCAAATTGCACTTGTATTGCTATTACTACTCAATAAAAAATGATATTTTGTGAAACCCGAAAAATTGTAAACTCGTTAATAAATTATATTGCTATGAAACGTATTGAAATGCTTGTTGTATGCTTGTTGGTAATGCTGTCGTATAGCACCATTGCCCAGGTAAATGTTGAAGTAGATTTTAATCAGGAACCGGTTGAAATGAGTGATGCACTGTTTGGTGCATTTTTCGAAGATATTAATTATGCCGCCGATGGTGGCTTGTATGCAGAGTTAGTTCAAAACCGTTCGTTCGAATATTACCCGGTGCCCGGCTATACCGATATGGGACTACTCGAAGCCTGGTCGGCTGTTCAGGCTGGTGACGCTTCGGTTTCTATTTCAGTTGAGAACGAAACACCGCTGAATAGCAACAATACAAATTACCTGAATCTAACCGTGAATAAATCTGGTACACTGGCCGGAGTACAAAATACAGGTTTCGACGGAATTGCGGTAAAACCCGGAGCAAAGTACGATTTTTCGGTTTATTTGCGTCAAAATAACACCTACAACGGAAGTGTAATAGTTCAACTAAAAACCTCGTTTGGTTCAGTGTTTATGAGCGATACAATTCGCAATATAGGAACAACATGGAAGAAATACGAGCTTGAACTTGAAAGCACCAAAATGGTTAAAGATGCCCGGTTGCAGCTTATTACAGATGCGCCGGGAACGGTACTTATTGACATGGTGTCGTTTTTTCCACAGGATACCTACAAAGGACGCAAAAATGGTTTACGTAAAGATTTAGCCCAGGTTATTGAAGATCTTGAACCAAAGTTTTTGCGTTTTCCCGGTGGATGTATTTCGCACGGCCGCGGTCTCGACAATGCATATCGCTGGAAGGAAACTGTGGGCGATGTGGCCGAACGTAAGCCCAACTGGAACCTATGGGGATATCATCAAACCTATGGTCTTGGTTTTTACGAGTATTTTTTGTTTAGCGAAGACCTTGGCGCTAAACCGTTACCGGTAGTGCCGGTTGGAATTTCATGTCAGTTTCGCCAGCGTGAAATAGCACCCTTGAACGAAATGCAGGAGTGGATTGACGATGCTACCGACCTCATTGAATTCGCCAACGGGAGTGTCGATACCAAATGGGGAGCGGTACGTGCCCAAATGGGACATCCCGAGCCTTTCAATATGGAATACATTTGTCTGGGTAACGAGGAAGACAACATTCCTGAGTTTCGCGAGCGTTTTATGATGATAACCAATGCCATTCGTGAGCTGTATCCTGAAATAAAAGTTATTGGTACATCGGGTACCGACGACACCGGGTATAATTATCATAGTTTATGGGAATTTAGCCGCGAAAATAATGTCGATGCAGTTGACGAACATTATTACAACGATCCTGAATGGTTTCTGCAAAATGTGCACCGTTACGATAATTTCGACCGCAGCGGACCTACAGTTTTTATTGGCGAATATGCCTCACGCGACGACCGTTTGTTTAATGCAATTGCCGAAGCGGCATATCTTACCGGTGTTGAAAAAAATGCTGATATAATTGAGTTTACCTGCTATGCACCGCTTTTTAGCAATGTAGAGCATCAGCAGTGGCATCCCGATCTTATTCGTTTTAACAATACCGAAGTGGTAAAAACAGCCAGTTATTATGTGCAACAAATGTACAGCGTTAATGCAGGCTCGAAATATTATGCCAGTAATATTAGCTATACAGATGATGTAGTTTCCCAGGGAGAACGATTCAATGGCATGACCGGCTTAGGAACCTGGAATACGCAGGCCGAATTCGACGATTTGAAAATAACGGTTAACGACGAACTTTTGTATGACGAAACATTTGAATCAGCTGGAAACTGGAATGTAATTTCGGGTTCTTTTGCCACTAAAAACGGGGTGTATGTGCAGTCGTCGACAGCCGAACCTGCCCTTAGTGTGTATCAAAATAATATCGAGGCCGATAATTACACTATTACGCTGCGTGCCCGTAAAACAGGCGGCAACGAAGGTTTCTTAATTCCTTTTGGGCTTAAGGATAACGACAATTATTTCTGGCTAAATATTGCCGGATGGGGAAATACCCAGCATGCGGTTGAGCGGGTTACCAACGGTAATAAAAATGTGTTGTACACACGCGGAGGTGAAATTCAGAATAACCAGTGGTACGATATAAAAATTGAAGTAGAGGGCGGTAATGCGCGCTGCTATCTTGATGGCGAAATGATTTTCGATATACCTGAATCAACCGGACCGGTTACTGCTTCGGTTACCGAAGACGAAACCGGCGATATTATTGTGAAACTCGTTAATTCGGAAAGCCGCAAGCTAACAACTAATGTAACCCTTGAGGGTGTTGAATTGGTTCAGAATGCTGAGCTTACTGTACTTACAGGATCTTTTAACGAGCGTAATTCAATGGAACAGCAAAGTCTTATTGTTCCTGAAACAAAAACCATTGAGGTGTCATCATCATTTGAATATGACCTGCCACCTTATTCTTTTCATGTAATTCGGATTAAAAAAGCTGGCAATGGCTCGTCGTTGATTAAAAAAGCTGACGATGGATACGGTGATTCGAAAATAAAAGTGGTGCCCAACCCGGCGAATACCCACGCGCGTATAATTTTTGACAATCCCGGGGCTAATTCTTTCGACCTTAGTTTTATCAATATTGAAGGCAAAAAAGTGATGGCCATGAATAATATTACCGGAGACGAGGTTACCATTGAACGTGGTAACCTTCCTTCGGGAGCGTATGTTGTGCAACTGAGTTATGGGAGTACCATTTACAGCGAAAAGCTGATGTTTAATTAGGTGTCGATAGTTTTTTGATTTCGTCGGGTGTTAATGCATAATCGTACAAACGGGCTTCGGAAATGTATCCGGTGAAATTTTCGCTGGGCATGCCCGAAGCACCCACCCGTATTTTATCTGCATCAACAAAGAGCATAAGCGGCATTTGTGTGTCGAGCTCACCGTTTACATAAACGTTTTCGAGCATACCGTCGAAAGTTACGACAATATGTTGCCATTTTCCGGCCTGTGGAATGTTCTTAAATGAGAGGTCAACTGCACCGTCGCCATGCGCCATAGCACCGTAATTACTGCGCCCGTACATTAATGCAGCATACGACGATTGCAGCATGTTTTCGCGTGAGTTCCATGCCATAATGCATTTACCATCGGGTATTTGGTCAACATAAACCCAGGCGGCAACTGTAAATGATGAATTCCAATCGAGACTGGCCGGTGCATCCTTGTCGAGCTCCAGGTAGCCGTCGCCCATAAACTTTACTGCTTTTCGCTTATCTTTCTCTGTAACCGTAAGTTTTCCACTCACCTTAAAATTCCCGCCTAAAGTTCCCTTGTTAGCCACTTTGCCCTGAAGTTTACCATGTTCAAGGTTCTGTGCTTCGAAATTTGCCAGCAAACTATTGCTGCTAAGTGCGCCGGGCCCATCGTTCACTTTGGTGTTGTTGATGAGCGGTACATCAAGCAGGGTGTTGTAAACTTTTACATTCCAAATGGCGGCGTACATGCCCGATTTTTCGGTTCCGGTAACCGTAATTTTTATATAGCGACAGCTTGCATCGTTGTCGTCAATCATTGGAGCTCCGGCAGTACGGTTTGTTGTTCGATCGGCATAAGGTTGCCACTGTTCTTTGTTTTCCGATACTTCAATTTTGTACTGATAGTAAAAAGTAGGATACTCGAAATTGGTCATTATTCGTTTAATTTCCTGTACCTCTCCAAGATCAACAACCAACGATTGTGGTAATTTGCTGCTTCCCGCCTTCCATTGGGTGCCGTTATTGTCGTCGGTTGCATGTTGCGGATGGTATTCGAAATTAACATCCTCGCGCGTGTATCGTGTTGCCTGTGATACAAGATGATAATACGACGAAGCATGAACACTTGCATTGAGTGCTGTATTTGTATGTTTCGTTTTATTATCAAGGTGAACACCCTGGTGGGTTGGTATAATCTTTTGTATTGTGCTGTCGTTAGTAAACACTATTTTATCGGCACACACCTGCCTGAATTCTCCTCCTGTGCTGTGCGGATTGTCGTGGCGGTGGTACAGAATATAATAATCGTTGCCTTCTTTCAATATTGAATGATGCCCGGGCCCGTCGATGGTGTGGTCGGCATTGGTTTCCAAAATGGGGTTGTTTTCGCCGTAGGTGAATGGGCCGGTTGGGCTGTCGGAATGCGCATAATGCACAGCATAACTGCTTAACCGACAATCGCCCGACGAATACATCAAAATGTATTTGTCGTTCATTTTTATTGGGTAAGCAGCTTCGAATGCGTGGGGCAATTGTTCAATGGGAATGTAGCCTTCGTTTTCAATTGTGTGCATATCTTTGGAGTTAATTTTAACCCAGCCAACACCGTCGAACGATGTGCACCAGGTGCCAAAGTATGAATATAGCGAACCATCATCATCAAGTAAAAACTGGGCATCGAGCGCCGGTAGATGTTCTTTGCCGCTACCAACGGGGATAACCGGTTTGCCCTCGTTTAATGGTTTCCATGGACCAATCGGATTATCAGAAACATAACCATAAATGTTGCATCCAAACTGGCAATTACCCATGTAGTAGTAGTATTTGTGATCAGCTCCTTTTACCACATCGGGTGCCCAGCAGTTGGTCAATCCTACAGGCAGCTCAATGTCGAGCTCCTGGTTATACCAGTTCTCAAAATCATAGCTTATCCATACCGTGGGCTGTCCCGAGGCGAGCTTTATTCCGTCGGATGTGGAATATATGTAATAAACCCCGTCGAATTTCTTGATGGTAGGGTCGGCGAAATAACCGGGCAAAAGCGGGTTGTTGTTTGCATTTACGATTGTTGCCAAAAGGATTGCAAGCAGAAATAAAACAGCAGGTTTTGTATGCATGATTGTTCTTTTATAATAATTATTTTCTGATTGTGCGTACGGTAAATACCGGTCCGGCTCTATGGCCTTTAAGCGGAACAAATTTCACTTCAATTTTCGACTTGTTGTTAATAAGTTTAGCCGGAATATCGTAATGCACATCGATAAACTTGCCCGGTGCTTTGTTCGAAATGTTTTCGGTGGCAATCACTTCGTTTTCAACCATAATGTCGAAAGTTTTTGAGCCCGAGTAGCCACCCCAGTATTCGCAAACCAGTGCTATCGGCTCGTCGTTAACAACACTCATCTCGAACGAGAACCATCCGCTACGGTCGGCTTCTCTGTATTTTTTCGATTTGTACTCATTAACCCACGATTTTTCGTCTTTGAAATTATGGTCGCGTTCGGGTTGCATTTCGCCAATTCGGAACAGGTCGATGGTTTTTTGTTCCAGTTCACGTTTCCGTTTTTTTTCTGCTTCGTATTCTTCCTGAAATTGTTTCCACTCTTCGTCGGAGTATGTGTCCCAGAAAATGGTATAGTGCAGGTCATGTGTGCGGTAAAAAGGTTTAAGTTCAACGTCGCGTGGAAAGCCTACGCCATTCGTTTTAAAAGTGTTGAAATTGTCGTCAACCGGATCGAGCCATGCTTCGGGGTTTGTGTTTTCAGTCATTAAAACCGGAACATACATCGGGTCGTTCGCATGTTCGTCGGGCACAGGCCCTAAAATGCCTGCCAAAACAACAGGACCGTTAAACACCGCGATGCGTTTCGGGTTGTCGGGCATGGTTTCGATGCGTAATGAGAAAGGTATCTCAACTTCAATTTTGTCGCCATTTTTCCATTTTTCACCCAGCGAAACAAAACTTCCGGGCGAACCTTTAATGTTTTTGTTTTTTCCGTTGATGCTTACTTTCATTCCATTGTGTGCCCAATGCGGGTAGCGGATTTTGAAGTCGATGTCAACCGGATTCTGACTTTCGATTTCGTATGTTATTTTTTCGCTTTCAGGAAAGTTGGTGAGTTGTTTTACTTTCATCCCTTTTTCGCTCCAGTTAAGCTCTGCGGCAATAAATTGCACCACGTACAATGCATCGTTGTTGTGGTAAAATATGTTGCGTCCGTATTTCGAATGGTTTTCCATGCCGGTGCCCACACAGCAGGTAAACCAGTGTGGATCCTGGTAAACCTTATGACCGCCCATGTCGATTGACAGGTTGTAAATAACCCGGCCGGTTTCGTTATGTTGCGACGATAGTATATGATTAAACAAGGCACGTTCGTAATAATCCATTACTTCGGCGTTGCCGTTCCACTCGAACAAATGTTCCGAAAGTTTAAGCATGTTATACACGTTGCAGGTTTCGGTAGTGTTGTGGCTTAGGCGGTCGCTCAGTTTATCGGGTTCGCCCAGGTATTCGTGGTTGCCATTACCGCCGGTTACATACGAGTGATGGTGTACCATTCGATTCCAGAAGTTAACGGCACCCTTATGATCCGACTCACTGCCGGTAAGCTCGTAGCGACGGGCAAGCCCCACAAATTTCGGTATTTGTGTGTTGGCATGTTTGCCCGGCAATACATCAATGCCTTTCGAAAGTGAATCGAGTATGACTTTGTGATGAAAGACTTCTGAAAGCTCAATGTATTTCTCTTTTCCTGTAATTGCGTACAGCTCAGCCAGCGATTCGTTAATGCCGCCATGTTCGCAATGCAGCATTTCCTGAATTTGTTCGTCGTTAAGGTCTTTCACAATAGTCGCCAGCCAGTCTGAAAATTTCTCGTTAATTTCAAGCGCTTTTTTGTTGCCTAAAATGTAATAAGCATCGTTGAGGCCGGCCATTACCTTGTGTTGTGTGTAATAAGGCACCCATATTCCGTTAAGGTTGAAACCCTGTGCTTCTATTTTTCCTTTGGCTACTTCTTCTTCCAAAATTCTTTTTCCATCGGGAAAAGCGCCTATGTACCCGTCGCCATCAGCTTGCTGGCATTCGTACAGCTCATCAACAATATAGTTGGCACGTTTTTTAAACTCTTCGTTGCCGGTTGATTCATACATCAAACAGATGGCTGTGAGGTAATGCCCCAGGCTATGACCGGC
Organism: Prolixibacteraceae bacterium; assembly: GCA_027858715.1. Taxonomy (GTDB): domain Bacteria; phylum Bacteroidota; class Bacteroidia; order Bacteroidales; family Prolixibacteraceae; genus Roseimarinus. The sequence continues at coordinate 14,558 of JAQICD010000025.1, read as the reverse complement.
AATGGTGTTGTCTTCCCAGCCATGGTAATGTTCAGCTTTAGGTTCAAGGCCGGCTTCTGATCTGAATTTTGCCAAAAAACGGTCGGGTTCGTATGCCAGCAGAATATCTTCGTTGAGCTCGGTGGCATGTTTGAACGGGCCGTCGAGTAGTTTAACCTGGCTTAAATCAAACGGAAGCACTTTGAAGTCGATAACTTCGTTTTCTCCTTTATTAACCCGTGCTTCGTTAGCATTATTGCAGGCAAAAAGTAAAAGCATTAATGATGCCCACAGGCTTAAAACGAAATGTTTTTTTGAGTACATAGTTGTATTTTTTCTGTTGTTTATGTCCAATTTCTGAATTTCTAAAGAACGATTTTCTAAGAATATTTGACCATACCGTATGTTCAAATAACTTATACGTTTGTTTTGATATAGCTAAGTTGCCGGTTAAATGCAACGAATTCTGCTTCATTAAAATTTTGTAGTTCCGATGACTCTTTGTTGTCCGGAACGCCACAACATACGAGGTGCATTCCGTAATCGTACCATTCGTTATTCGAAACTTCACGGCCACATACCGGACAAATGTGTGTTATTGGTTTTGGTTTGTATCTGTAATCGCGCAGCATGTTTTTTTTACAAAAGTTTAAAAAACATACGGTGATGGTCTTCCCATATGTTCAAAAAACATATAGCGATGTCGAAAATTGGGTAAGAAGGTTATTTAATTGGAGAAGTTGTTGGAAGTGTTGTGTTGATTGGGTTGAAAATACTCATTGAGTATTTTTCTGAAAATCTGATTGATGCAATATTTTGTTTGAACATCTTTGCAGTTATTATATCTATATTTAGTATCTTTTATCTAACCATCTATTGTAAGATACATTTTACCAATATCGTTAATAGTGTCCGATATGTTGCGGTAATTGAAATTGTATTGGGCTGTAATTTTTGAGCCGTCGAAAAAGGTTTCGCGCGTTGCATTTTGGGTGCTTTCGCGGGTGATGAGTGGTTTTTTCCCCGCAAGTTTAGCTGCCAGTAGTGCAACCCTCCATGCCAGTCCCATTAATGGTTTTCCTACCTTATAACGTGGGGCAGGTATGTTTAACGAACGCGCTATCATCCCGAATAATTCTTTGTACGAATGGTTCGAAGCGTTGAGCAGGTATCGCTGCCCGTTTGCTTTGCCAAAGTTTGCTTCGTTGGTGAGTAACAGCATGGTTTCCGATACATCGCGTACGTCAACAAAGCCGGTTGTGCCATTGGTGTAAAATTTCAAACCCTTGTAAATTTGGTTGAAAAAGGCCGGACTTCCACTTTGCCATTCACCCGGACCCAGTATAACCGATGGGCTTACAATAACCACATTGAGACCTTCGTGCATTCCGCGCCAGGCTTCCATTTCGGAATGATATTTAGCTAAACTGTACCCCGTATGCTTTTTGCTGGGCAGCCAACTTGTTTCTTCGGTAATGAGGCTGCCATTTTCGGTACGACCCAGGGCAGCAATCGAGCTTACATGACACAATTTGGCTACACCTTTTTCGATACAGGCATCTACTAGTTTGCCGGTGCCATAAATGTTTACTTCGTACATGGCCGGGCGGTCGGGTTTGTAAAACGAAACCATGGCCGCGCAGTGGTAAACCAGCTTTACTCCTTCAAGGGCATCAAGCATCGACGGGTAATCGGTAACGTCGGCCTGTGCCCATTCAACTTTCGACGAAATATCATTGGTTGCTTTGGTGTAAAAGCCAATATTCTTTTCGAATTGTGAAATGCGGCTTTTGTTGCGGTAAATGGCGCGCACGTTTTTGCCGGCCGTAACCAGATCGTAAACTAACCGGGAACCCAGCATGCCGGTTGCGCCAGTTACTAAAATCAGTTCGTTATTTGATGTTTCGTCGTTCAAACTCATTATTTTATTTGTTCCATGGTGTTGGTGCTTTTGCCCCAAAATGTTTGGCCGTTAACTTATCAACCTTCATTTTCATAACTCCCACATTTTTAACTGCAGGCGCGTTGAATTTGAATTTCTGATCGCTGTACTGAGCCATAAAAATGTGAAGTATCTCTGTTTTTTCGTCAAAATCTTCAACGATTTCAATATCACCTTCGGCAATAACTGTTTTCGACTTTACACGCCAACTGCAGGCCACATGTTCATCCTGCCATGCCAAATCGTCACCCAGCATAAAAGTAATGCAGGCTTTTGGGTTCTTTGTCAGCACCTCCCACTTGCGTCCTTCTTGTGCCGAGTGAAGGTAAATTACATTGTCGGCATAGCCAAAATTCATGGGCACTACATACGGACGGTTATTTTCGTCGCTAAGGCCTAAAAAGCAGGTTTTACATTGCCGTATCAGGTCTTCGATTTCTTTTTGGTCTTCAATAAAAACAGTTCTCATGATAAATTGTTAAGTGATTGTTTAAAAAGATTTTGCTATTACGAGGTAACTGCTCGTTGCCCCAGTTTTTTCGACAGTTCTTTTTCCACCTTTTTTAGATTGGTTATAACGCCCTGTAGTTCAAATATTTCGTCGAGGTTATCAGAGCTCTTAACTGAACCAATTTTTTTCATTATTTCAGTAATCATCAGCTTTACATGGCGTAGTTTGTATTCCTCGATGAGTCGGGGAACAATCGTGTACAATATTTCATCTTCGTCTTCGACATAAGCTCCATTTTTGCGCCATAATATGCTTTCGATGTGCTTATCAACAAGTAACCCGCTCACCATGCTGTTTACTTCATTGTCGGCGTGTTGCGCGAAATGTCGCTGAGGATCAAAATATTCTTCGAACTGGTGCTCTTTAAATTCTTCGATAATTTTTTGTGTTACCGGGTCAACCGAGTTGAGGTTGTCGGCTTCGATTTCCGATAGTATGTATTCGCCTACCTTAACAATGCGCTCTTCCTGGTTTTCTTCATCCTGAACCTTAAACAGCTCGTTACCGAAATATCGGATAAGTACGCGCAGCAGTGCTTTTTCTTCTATTTCGCAAGGGTTAATATTGGGTTTTATTACAGCAGTAGCTGTTTGTGCATTTTCGTTTTCGCGTGCTGTGCGGCGCAGTTCTTCGCGTTTTTCTTTTACTACCTGGTCTTCGGTGAGTTTGTATTTTATTTTGCGAACTTCGGTATATAGCAGGTTTTCGGCCACATCGAGCATTTTGCTGCATTCCTTAATATACACCGAACGTGTAATGTTGTCGGGTATAACAGCTATCGACCGCACAATATCGTTGATAACCCTTGCCCTCGTAACCGGGTCGTTTTCGGTTTCGTTAAGCAGTATCTGTGTTTTAAAGCGGATAAAATCGATTTCGTTTTGCGCAATGTATTCCAGTAGCTCTGACGCGCTCATCGAATGGGCAAACGAGTCGGGATCTTCGCCATCGGGCAGGGGTACAACTTTAACATTCACGCCTTCTTCGAGAACCATGTCGATTCCCCGCAGCGAAGCTTTAATTCCGGCCTTGTCGCCATCGTAAATGATGGTGATATTTGGTGTAAACCGTTTGATTAGCCTAATTTGGTCGGCTGTTAGTGAAGTACCTGACGAGGCCACTACGTTTTCGATACCCGACTGGTGGAAGGAAAGCACATCGGTGTAGCCCTCAACCAGGTAACATTTATCGGCACGCGTGATGGCGTTTTTAGCATAATAAATACCGTAAAGAACCCGGCTTTTATGATAAATTTCCGACTCGGGCGAGTTGAGATATTTAGCTGCTTTTGGGTCGGTTTTCAATATTCGACCGCCAAAAGCGATGACTCGCCCTGCTAGGTTGTGAAACGGAAAAATGACTCGCCCTGAAAAACGGTCGCGCTTCCAGTCGTCGCGCTTAATGGTGAGCCCTGTTTCTTCCAGGAACTCCATTTTGTACCCGTTGCGGAGCGCGGCTTGTGTAAACGTATCTTTGTTACCCGGACTAAACCCGAGTTCGAATTTTTTGATAATATCGTCGCGGAATCCGCGCTCTCTGAAATACGAAAGACCTACGGTGCGTCCTTCGTTATCGTTGAAAAGTGTGTTTGCAAAATAATCTTTGGCATAGCTTGATACAATAAGAAGGCTCTCGCGTTTGTTGCGCTGTGCAACATCTTCGGGCGTTTCATCTTTCTCCTGTATCTCGATGTGGTATTTTTTTGCCAGGTATTTCAGCGAATCAACAAACGTAAGGTGTTCGTGCTCCATGATAAAATTCACAGGACTGCCACCTTTTCCGCAGCCAAAGCATTTGAAAATCTGCTTTCCGGGCGAAACAGTGAACGAGGGGGTTTTTTCGTTGTGAAACGGGCACAGACCAAGATAGTTTACGCCGCGTTTTTTCAACGAAACAAAATCCTCTACCACCTCAACAATGTCGGCGGTATCCATAATACGGTCAATGGTGGCCTGGTCAATCATATTGGCAAAAGTAATGAAAACGCGGGATTAAAACAGGAAAAAATGAAGTTGAAAAAATGGTCAATACTCAAAAAAATCTTTAAACAATTCCCGCGCTTCGTCCCAGTTTTTATGGTTGATGCAATACTTGATTCGAGGTGCTTCGATTGTGCCTTGTATTAAACCGGCGGCTTTAAGTTCTTTAAGATGTTGCGAGAGGGTCGATTTGGCAATGGTAAGCTCTTCACTGAGGTCGCCACTGTAACAACACGCCTGTTTCGACAGCAAGTGGAGTACATACATACGGACAGGATGACCCATGGCTTTGGCATAACGTGCCGCCTTATTTTGCTTTTCTGAAATAATTCCTTCTGTTTTATCCATTGCTCGTTCTTATGCCGGCAAAAATACGAATTTTAAATGTGGTGTAAAATATATTCTTATTTGCTTGCAAAATTAAAAAGCCGTATTAAATTTGCGAGCAGAACAGACCAGAACAGCATGTCTTTTGATATTCACATAGATTCACAGTCGAATACACTGAAATACATTCAGTTGGTCGATTCGATAGCCAATGCCATTAGCGAAGGTTCGCTTGAGCAGGGCGATATGCTTCCCTCGGTAAACGAGTTGGTGAAAAGTGCATCGCTTTCGCGCGATACTGTTTTCAAGGCTTATACAGAGCTTAAAAAAAGGGGTATTGTTGAATCGGTACCAAACCGTGGTTATTTTGTGACTAAGCAACTTTACCGGGTACTTCTTTTTTTGGATACTTTTAAAGCTTACAAAGAGGTTTTGTACGATGGTTTCCGCTCGAACCTGCCGGCCAATATATCGGTCGATTTAATGTTTCACCACTATAATTTTAAGGTGTTCGAAACCATTATCAACGACAGCATTGGAAAATACAGCCATTACATAATAATGAATTTCGACCATCAGCGGATGAAGAAAGTTATTAGTAAAATTCCCGGGGATAAGCTTTTAGTGGTTGACTGGAATATTCATGCCGGAAGCAAGCATTCGTACGTATGTCAGGATTTTGGTCAATCGGTTTACAGCAATCTTTTGTTGGTAGCCGATAAAATAAAATCTTACAGTCGTTTCCTGCTGATGTATCCAAAAGATTGGACTTTTCACCCCAAAGAAACCATCGATAATTTCAAAAAATTCTGTGCCGATAATAATGTTGCAGAAAGCAAGGTGCTTTACCATGTGGACGAGCTCGACATTAAAAAAGGAGATTTATACATGCTGGTAAGTGACCGCACGCTAACACGCATTCTTGACCAAGCGAATCAAAAACGTCTGAAAATTGGCAGCGACGTGGGCATTATTTCGTACAACGAAACACCCATGAAAAAATATGTACACGAGGGGATAAGTGTTTTATCGACCGACTTTTACGAGATGGGCAAAATGGCTGCTCATTACGTGCTAAATCAGGGGCAGATGAAACAGGTTGTGCCCACTAAACTTATACTTAGAAAATCTTTTTAAAAGAAATTGATATGTACTTTTTAGGATACGACGTAGGCAGTTCATCGGTAAAAGCATCGTTAATTAACGGAGAAACCGGCGAATGTGTAGCTTCGGATTTTTTTCCGAATCAGGAAATGAAAATTACGGCTAGCCAAACCGGATGGGCCGAGCAACATCCCGACCTTTGGTGGGAAAATCTGAAACTGGCGAACCAATCAGTTATGAAATCGTCGGGTATTGATCCCAAAAATATCGAAGCAATTGGTATTTCGTATCAGATGCACGGTTTGGTGGTTGTCGATAAAAACAAGAAAGTACTTCGCCCATCAATTATATGGTGCGACAGCCGTGCTGCCGAAATTGGCGATAGGGCTTTCGATAACTTAGGTGGTGAACGCTGTTTGGCGAGCCTGTTAAATTCACCGGGTAACTTTACTGCGTCGAAACTTATGTGGGTGAAGGGAAACGAACCCGAGGTATATGCCAAAATTGATAAGATTATGCTTCCGGGCGATTACATTGCCATGCGACTTACCGGCGAATGCACTACAACCATTTCGGGTTTGTCGGAAGGAATGTTCTGGGATTTTAAAACCAATGGACTTTCTTCTATGTTGATGGAATATTACGGATTCAGCAAATCTTTTATTCCCGAAATTCGTCCTACTTTCTCCGAACAAGGAAAAGTTACAGCAGCCGTTGCAAAAGAGCTGGGATTGGCCGAGGGGACTAAAGTGAGCTATCGTGCTGGCGACCAGCCCAACAATGCACTATCGCTGAATGTTTTGAACCCCGGCGAAATTGCCACTACGGCCGGTACTTCGGGGGTAGTTTATGGTGTAAGCGATGAGGTAAAATACGACCCGTATTCGCGGGTAAATACTTTTGCCCACGTTAATCACAGTCCTGAACAAAATCGTTTGGGCGTATTGCTTTGCATCAACGGCACAGGTATTCTAAACTCGTGGATGAATAAAAATATTGGCAATTCGGCTTACGATTATGTGCAAATGAACGAATTGGCTGCAAAAGTACCCATCGGCTCCGATGGTGTGAGCATTTTGCCTTTTGGAAATGGTGTCGAACGTGTTTTGCGCAACAAAAACATTGGCTCGCAAATCAGTGGAATAAGTTTCAATACCCACACACAGCAACACATGTTCCGTGCAGCACAGGAAGGTATTGTATTTTCATTCAACTACGGGATGGAGATTATGAAACAAATCGGAATTGATGCACAGGTAATCCGTGCTGGGAAAGCCAATATGTTTCTAAGTCCTATTTTCCGCGAAACTTTGGCCGGCATTAGCGGTGCAACTATCGAACTATACAACACCGACGGATCGATAGGCGCTGCTCGCGGTGCAGCCGTTGGTTCGGGATACTACCAGTCGTTTGCCGAGGCATTTGGCAGCTTGAAAAAACTGGCAACCATAGAGCCTGATTTGAGCAGAAGAGCAGAATATGAAGCAGCTTATGGAAAATGGAAAACTTTATTAGAAAAATTTGAATAACCAATACAAAACAAAATGAAATATTTCTACTTAACTATTTTACTATCTGTGATTTTGGCATCGTGTACAATTGAACAAAAGAAAGCTGAATTTACCGAAGCCTATAAAAATTATAATCTTTCCCCAGAAGAGCGTGCCAGAGATTTAGTCTCCAGAATGACGCTTGATGAGAAAGTAAGTCAAATGATGCATGCTGCTCAAGAGATTCCACATCTCGATGTTCCTGCCTACGATTGGTGGGGCGAAGCCTTACACGGCGTTGCTCGTTCGGCAAAAGCAACAGTATTTCCTCAGCCTATTGGATTAGCAGCGACTTTTGACGATGACTTGATTAAAAAAGTTGGTACAGCAATTTCAGATGAAGCTCGCGCAATTTATAACGTTGCCATTAAAAACGAAATTAAGGGCCAATATCGTGGATTGACATTTTGGTCTCCAAATGTGAATATTTTTCGCGATCCTCGTTGGGGTCGAGGTCATGAAACCTATGGCGAAGACCCATATCTTTCTGGCTTGCTTGGAAGTGCATTTGTGCAAGGAATACAAGGTGATGATCCGAATTATTTAAAGGCAGGTGCTTGTGCAAAACATTATGTGGTACATAGTGGTCCTGAAGGTTTACGTCATGAATTTGATGCTGTTGCATCAGATTTAGACTTGTATGGCACCTATTTGCCAGCATTCAAAGCTTTAGTTGATGCTGGAGTTGAAAGTGTGATGTGTGCATACAATCGAACCAATGGTGAGCCTTGTTGTGGAAGTAAAACTCTACTAACTAATATTCTTCGAAATAATTGGGGATTTAAAGGACATGTCGTTTCAGATTGTGGTGCAATTGGTGATATTAGCGATAATCATAATTACACAGAAGATGCAGCTGAGTCTTCGGCATTAGCAATAATTAACGAAGTGAATTTGAATTGTGGAAGTACTTATCGAGCAATTCCCGAAGCAATTGAGCGTGGTATATTATCTGAAGAGGTGGTTGATGACGCCTTAATCGGACTGCTTAAAACACGATTCAAACTCGGATTATTCGATCCTGAAGAATTAAATCCATACAATCAAATTGGTACGGAAGTAATTCACAGTAAACAACACATTGCATTGTCGCGTGAGGTAGCACAAAAGTCGATTGTATTGCTGAAAAATAAGAATAGCCTGCTGCCTTTAAAGAAAGGTTTGAACAGTATTTTCATTACGGGGCCAATGGCATCAAATATCGATGCTTTATTGGGTAATTATTATGGTTTGTCTAATAATTTGGTAACTGTCCTAGAAGGAATTGTTGGAAAAGTTGAGGCGAAAACAACAATCCGCTACAAGCATGGAGTCCTATTCAATACCGATAATTTAAATCCTATTGATTGGTCGACTGGATTAGCTGGTCGTTCTGATGTAACTGTTGCAGTACTCGGAATAACCAACTTAATAGAAGGCGAAGAGGGCGAGTCGATTGCATCACCATATAAAGGCGATCGTTTCGATATAGATTTACCCGAAAGTCAGATTAAATATTTGAAGAAATTAAGAGAAAAGGCCGGTGAAAAGCCAATTGTTGTGGTTTTAACAGCCGGTAGTCCATTTATTATGTCAGAAATTGAAAAGTATGCCGATGCCATTCTTTTTGCTTGGTATCCGGGAGAGCAAGGTGGAAATGCTGTGGCCGATATTTTGTTTGGCGATGCGATTCCTTCAGGTCGTTTGCCAATTACTTTTCCAAAAAGTCTAGATCAATTGCCACCATATGAAGATTACAGCATGGAAGGTCGTACTTATCGCTTCATGGAGCAGACTCCATACTATCCTTTCGGTTATGGCCTAAGTTATTCAACTTTTGAATACGGCGCCATTCAATTATCGAAAACTGAATTCTCAAAAGGTGATGAGATTGTAGCATCAGTAACAGTAACGAATTCAGGTGAATATGAAGCTGAAGAAGTAGTACAGTTATATGTGACTGATTTAGAAGCCTCATTTCGCGTACCAATCCAGTCGTTAAAAGGAGTAAAACGGATTCGTTTGGCTGTTGGTGCTTCAGAAACGGTATCATTTACATTGGATGAAGCAATCCTTTCAAGTGTCAATGAAGCAGGTGTTGAAGTATTTGAACCTGGAAAAATAAAAATTGAAATAGGTGGTGTTTCGCCTGGAGCCATAACAACTGAGCTAGATCTTGCTATGGCGAAACCTGTTATGATTCAAATAAATTAACAATATTAAATATAAAATTATGAGCGTATTAATTGGAAACAAAGAGTACTTCAAAGGTATTGATAAAATTCAATACGAAGGATCAGAATCAAAAAATCCGTTGGCCTTTAAATGGTACGACGAGAACAAAGTAGTAGCCGGAAAAACCCTCAAAGAGCATTTGCGTTTTGCAGTGGCTTACTGGCACACATTCTGCGGAACAGGCGGCGACCCATTTGGCCCCGGAACCCAAATTTTTCCATGGGACGAACCTAAAGATGTAATGGAAGCCAATAAAGCACGTATGGATGCGGCTTTTGAATTTATTACAAAAATTGGTGCACCTTTCTACTGCTTCCACGATACCGATGTAGCCGGCGACGGTTCGGCATTCGAAATTGAAAAGAACCTGGCAGCGATGGTTGAAATTGCTAAACAAAAGCAAAAAGAATCGGGTGTTAAACTGTTGTGGGGTACTGCCAATGTATTTAGCAATCCTCGTTACATGAACGGAGCTTCAACCAACCCCGATTTTAACGTGTTGGCCAACGCTGGAGTTCAGGTTAAAAATGCCATCGACGCTACCATCGCATTAGGCGGAACAGGTTATGTTTTCTGGGGTGGACGCGAAGGTTACATGAGTTTGCTTAACACCGATACCAAAAAAGAACTCGACCACCTTGGACAGTTCCTGCGTATGGCGCGCGACTATGCCCGCAAACAAGGCTTTAAAGGCACTTTCTTTATCGAGCCGAAGCCAATGGAGCCCACTAAGCACCAGTACGATTACGACACACAAACGGTACTTGGCTTCCTGAATGCACAAGGCTTAATCGACGATTTCAAACTGAATGTTGAAGTAAACCACGCCACACTGGCAGGACACACTTTTGCCCACGAACTGCGCATGGCAGCCGATGCAGGTAAACTTGGGTCGATCGATGCCAATAAAGGCGACTACCAAAACGAATGGGATACCGACGAATTTCCAACCAGCATTTATGAAGTTACCGAAGCGATGCTTGAAATTCTTCCTGCTGGAGGTTTCGAACACGGCGGTATCAACTTCGATGCTAAAACACGTCGTAATTCAACCGACTTACAGGACATCTTCATTGCACACATTGGAGGTATGGATGTGTTTGCCCGTGCATTAATCGCTGCCGACAACATTTTGAAAAATTCAGACTACAAAAAAATGCGTGCCGAACGTTATGCTTCATTCAATAGTGGCGACGGAGCAGCATTTGATTCAGGAAAAATGACCTTGGAACAATTGTACGAAATAGGTAGAAAAGTTGGTGAACCAAAACAAATTAGCGGCCAACAGGAGTTGTACGAACAACTGATAAATTGGTATATTTAATACCTGTCTGAATCAAACTTTTTTGCATTAAAAAGTGCGATATAAAAAGCCCGGTTCAGATTCGTTGATGAAGCGGGCTTTTGCCTTTTTTTAATATGACAAAACCAAATAATACACTTATGAAAAAAAATAAACTTTATGTAATTGTCATAACCTTTGTGGCAACCCTCGGGGGTTTGCTCTTCGGTTATGATACTGCGGTTATATCAGGAGCCGAGAAATCCATACAGGAATACCTTATTAATAGTTTGGGACTTAGCACGCTTATACATGGACTAACAACTTCGAGTGCTCTTATTGGTTGTATTATTGGCGGAGCATTATCGGGGCTTTTGGCTTCGAAACTTGGCCGTAAAAAAGCGTTGATGCTCGCAGCGGGGCTCTTTTTCGTGTCGGCGCTGGGCTCAGGTTTTCCCGAAACATTTTTCTTTGAACGAGGCAATCCAACTGTCGGCTTATTGATGATGTTTAATTTTTATCGTGTAATTGGCGGTATCGGTGTTGGTTTGGCTTCGGCGGTAACTCCAATGTATATTGGCGAAATTGCACCTGCCAACATTCGTGGCCGACTGGTTTCGCTTAACCAGTTTGCCATTATTTTTGGTATGCTGGTGGTGTATTTTGTAAACTGGGGTATTTCTAACGGCCAAAGTCTCGACTGGATTAACAGCATAGGCTGGCGACGCATGTTTTTATCGGAAGCCATACCGGCAGGCGTGTTCGGCATGTTGCTATTTCTGGTTCCTGAAACACCGCGATACCTTTCGCTTAGTGGCAAAAAGGACGAAGCACTGGCAGTGCTCACCAAAATTAGTGGCATTGAGCGTGCCAAAGTGGTTATGGCTGAAATTAATGAGTCAATGCGCCACCATTCATCTGCCAAAGTATTTTCGTTTGGTAAAACAGTAATTATTATTGGAATTTTACTTTCGGTATTTCAGCAGTTTGTAGGTATTAACGTTGTTCTTTATTATGCCCCACGCATATTCGAAAGCATGGGCGCTGCTAAAGATGCCTCAATGATGCAAACCGTTATTATGGGTTTGGTGAATGTTGTATTTACTGTAATTGCTATTCTAACAGTTGACAAATGGGGACGTAAACCTTTGTTAATAGTTGGTTCGGCAGGTATGGCCATTGGAATGTTTGCTATTGCAGGTCTGGCTTATTTCGATATTATAGGCATTAGCACACTAGTTTTCATTATTATTTACACTGCATCGTTTATGATGTCGTGGGGGCCAATTTGCTGGGTACTTATTTCAGAAATATTCCCCAATAAAATTAGGGGACAAGCTGTGGCTATAGCCGTTGCTGCGCAATGGGCCGCCAACTACCTTATTTCGTCAACCTATCCGGCTATGATGGAATTTAGTGGTACTTTCACCTACAGCTTTTATGGTATAATGAGCGTATTATCGCTTCTCTTTGTTTGGAAAATGGTTCCCGAAACCAAAGGAAAAACATTAGAAGAGATGGAAAAAATTTGGCAAAAGAAATAGTAAGCAACGTAAATTTGACGTTAAGTACTCTTTCATGAATTTATTTAAAAAAGGAATTCGCATAAGCGAGTTCCTTTTTTGATTTGCATAAATAGCCTCTATCAAAAACAATAGATCGTTAGATTTTAGACATGAGACAATAGATTTGTGCCTGCTGCCTGCTGACCTTTTGCCATTTCCTCAACAACCTTACTCACAAACCCTGTGTTTATGCCGTTAGGCATAACCTGTGGGTAGGAAATAGGTTTAACCCACCGCCCCCTTTGCGCCGTAGGTGCAATATTATATTGGCGCAATCACATAATACATATCCCGTCCCTACAGGACTCATTCACGTTTTGGTGCATTGATTTCTACCCACATTGAATCCCTACGGGATTATTTGGCTCCCCATAGGGCGAGTTTGCAACTCGTGCTTAATTCTATACAACTAAAACCAACTTCAAACCCCGCCTACTCCGCCTACCCTTTACTTATAATGAGTCTGACAACTCTTTAAAAATTCACCGGGAGTTTCACCAACAAACTCTTTAAAAACACGAAAATAAGTAGATCGGGATTTAAATCCTGACTCCTTAGCGATGGATTCTACAACATGACTATCGGGCAATTTTCTAAGCAACGACTTACTTTTTTCAACACGAAAAAGGTTGACAAAAGAGTAAAAATTAGAATATCCATCATTGCGTATAAGCTGGCTAAGCTTATATTTTGGAATTCTCAAAACTGTTGAAGCTTTCTGAAGTGTCAATTCAGGATCAAGGTACAAATCCAACTCCAGAAATTTTTGTAACCACAAATGCTCATCAATTATTTCAAGCTCCGGATTAAACACGATACGGGCAGAGTCGTGTTCCCATTCTATAACATAGCGGTTTTTCTCTTCGGAAAAAAGTATTGCGAAAATGAAAAAATAAAAGGCATAAATAATTAGGAAAAGCCACATTAGAATAAAAACAGGAGGATAATTATATACCCCAAAAATGGTCAACCCTTCGAACAATCCCATAATAACAAAGAGCACAACAATACCCTTTAACCAGACAACATACTGATAGTTAATCTGCGACTCACTTTCCTTTTGATAAGCAATGCACTTTTTAATAAGCGGAATAGTAAACACAGAATAAACCGTCCACTGTAAAAAGCTGATCGTTCGCGCAATTGTAGAAAGAAGTGTATAATAAAAATTGCCTTCCCAAACTGTATCCAAAGCTTTCTTTACATCAAGATGGTTATAGTTTACTACCTCACTCGCATGATTTGCCGCAACAACGAACGTGAGAATACAGTCGAGCACAAATGGAATAAAATGCCATAGATCCCTTAATCTAATTGACTTATCTGCCTCAAATAATTTTCTGACATACAAGTAGTTTAATGGTATAAGTAGCACTTTTATCGGACCTGTAATCCATACAGACCATTCAAGGTTAACATTGAGAATAAAAATACTGGGTGCCAAATACAACAGGGCACGCAGAATATAACTTATCGACAAATAATTAATCTCCTTTTGGCGCCTAAATAATGAAACAATAAACAAGGCAATCCCAAAGAAAAAAAACAACATCATTATAATTGAGAAAAAAAAGGCAACCTCTCTCATCACTCTATTTATTGGCTAAAAATATTCTTTATGTTTTAAACATAACAAAAAAATCCTTCGTGTATAAGTATAGCTTCAGCTTATTTTAAAAAGATTGTTCACAACAAGACCTTATATGCTCACCCACATACACTTAAGGATAACTTTATCGTTATTAAGACTTGCTTTAAAACTGTTGGGACTTTAAAATATCTTTTCAAATGGTTTAAAACAGTATGTTTATTTAACTTTTTTAAAAATCAATTTAAACATATAATGATCAAAAAAAATAAGATGAGAGAAGTTAGAATTTTACTTACCGTAATCACGGCAGTAGTATTGTTAATTGGATGTGAAAAGGAGAATGATAAAGTCGACAGTACTATTCAGGTTTCAGGAATTCAATTTATCCCCAATTATAGTCCGGCAATGGCAAAACAATCTTGATGCTATGAAGGACGACGGTGCTTTCGCAGCCATCTGGAACAAATGGTACGAAGGCACAGAGATGCCTTGACGCTAATGATATATCGAATAA
>JAQICD010000006.1 GCA_027858715.1 Prolixibacteraceae bacterium | reverse complement strand
CAGAATACATGTGAGTAATAGCGCAATTTTTCTCATAAAATTTAATTTAATGGATTAATAAAAGTCTAATTAATTGTTTCTTTTCTCTCACATTGTTAAAAATAGTTAATATATTTTGTTTTCGCATAATTTTCAGATGCATATTTTTTCATGTTAATTAGATTAACACATTATTTTAATATATGTTTTCGATGGGGAATATATTATTCCGTCTAGTGTTTTGAGAGGGGCACGGAAAATAATTTGTTGATGAATGCTTAAAACATCACAAAACTTCAACTGGTTTTTTGTTACCATATTTTAACGAAAAATAGTTAAAAAATGTTGAAATGAAACAATCTGATACAAAATTGTAGCTTAAATTTTAATAAAATGTAAAAAACGCCCTGTAAACATGATAAATATCAATGTTCGCAGGGCGTTTAGTGCTTTTAGTAACAGCTAATATTACTTTTTCTTTATCTTAAGTTTTTGTCCGATATCAAGCGAGGTTGAATTACCCATTTTATTGAGCCGTTGTATATCGGATGCCGAAGTTCCGGGATATTTCCGGGCTATTTCCCAAAGATTATCGCCACGTTGTACTGTGTAATACTCGAACGATGGATCGATTGGTTCGGCTGGGTTACTTGTGGTTGCGGTATTGGTGCTTTTCCCAATAGCTTTTTGTTTTTCATCAAAAGATATTTGATTAAAACGACTATAATGATCCTCTTTGTTCTCGGGAACATAAACCACAAGCTTTTGGCCAACCCTAATCAGGTTTCCCCTTATGTTATTCCAGTATCTTAAATCAGAAGCTCTTACATTAAACCACTCGGATATATAACCCACATTGTCGCCCGATTTTACCGTATAATATACCCTGGCTTTGCCTTTTACATCAGCGGGCACATACTGGTAGGCTGTTTGGCTGGGATTTTTTATTTGGTTGTTCGGAAAGTAATTTTCGCGTTCCCATGTAAAAATTTGCTGTTCGAAATCGATGAATTTATTTACCAGTTCACGTGGTAATCTTAGTGGATATGGTTTGTTGGGTGTTGCCGGAATTACATCGCGACGGTACATCGGGTTTATTTCGCGCAGCATTTCAATGTTGGTGTCAAGTATATGTGAAACCTGCCCCAGATGCAGGTAGTCGCTTACCATTAATGTATCGGTTATAATACTAAACGACGGTTGCCGTGGTTGAAGGTTATGTAATTTATAATAGTTCATGGTATAGGTTGCAGCTATAAAGGCAGGTACGTAACCACGGGTTTCACGGGGCAGGCGATAGTATATTGTCCAATAGTCGCGTTTTCCGCCAGAACGCCTGATGGCTTTGTTTACATTTCCCGGCCCGCAGTTATAAGCGGCAATTACCAGATGCCAGTCGTTATATATATTGTATAAATCGCTCAAATACCGGGCAGCCGCATCAGTAGCTTTAACCGGATCACGACGTTCGTCAATAAAAGTGCTGATTTCGAGATCATACATCTTGCCGGTTCCGTACATGAACTGCCATAATCCACAGGCTCCGGCTCGGGAATAAGCGCGTGCATTTAGCGCCGACTCAATGATTGCCATGTATTTGAGTTCGAGTGGCATATTATACTTATCAAGTATTTCTTCAAACATTGGAAAATAGTAATTTGCCAGTCCCAGCATAACCTCAACTTGGTTGCGGCGTTTTTCTGTATAAAGTTCAATTACGTTTCGTACTGTTTTATTATATGACAAATCGACGAAAGTGGTTAATGCACTTAACCGATTAATATAAATTGAATCGGGGATATTTGATACTTTATTTTGATTTTCTATATCACTTGTCGGAATGATATTGTCGGAAATGGTGTCTATTAGTACCATGTCGTCGATATTGTAAGCATTTCGGATGTACCAATTGCTGATAAGGCTGTCCATTTGTTCTGTTAAAACTGTTTCCATTACTTCATCGGAATAAGCCATAAATGTATCTAGCCTGCCCGACGTATCAATTCGTGCAATTTCTATTCTTTTCATGGGGCGTGCCTTAACCGGCTCTGTATCTGCTGGTGTGGCTGGAAAAACTGAAAATGCAATTGAAAGTGTAATTGCCAATAATATTACTCGTCTCATAAATAAAATCCTCTCCATTAAAAATTATAAGCAAAACTTACTCCAAGCACGGGAGTATTTGTGGCAGGGTCAATAGCAATTGGTTTGATTGAATACGTAAGGTCTTCTGAAATATCGAAATCGATAAAATGTGCAGCAACATTTGCATCTAAAATATTTAAGATATAAAATGCTGCCGTTCCAATCATAACCAATGAACGCTGCCGGTTATATCTTTCTATTTGCTGCATCACACTGTTTGTTAAGGTGCCCGGATTATTCTCATCAATTTCGATTTCAAAACGTTCTTCAATAAATTTGTAGTTTTCGGTTGTCGTTGGGTCTCCATCTGTAAGGTCGAAATAGGCTTTTCGGTATTTTATGTAATACGACTGATTCCATTGAATACCCCAGGCCCAGGCTGCAAATCCTGCATAAATAAAAGGAACTTTTAAGGCTTGCTTGTTATATATTTGCCCAAGTCCGGGCAGAACAGCCGATAACATGGTTGCCCTGCGTGGGAGATGTATTTTTGTTTCGCTTGTGTCGGGTTCAATTATTTCATTATCGATAAATACTGATGTTGTATCAGATGTAAATGAATTTAATAATGTGTCCGTCCTTTCTTCGTCCTGCGCATATCCGTCAAGATAAAACAAGCCAAATAATACAGGCAGTATGAGTTTTAAAATGATGTTCAATTTAAAATGCTTATTTATTTATTTTATCAAGAATACCGATAATTCGTTCCAAATCGGTTGTTGAACCAAATGGAATAACGATTCGGCCTTTCCCTTTATTGTTTATTTTGAAGTCAACATTAGTTTCGAAGTGATTCGATAAATGATTTTTCAACTGTTCGTATTCACCGGGAAACTTTGGAGTGGGAGTTCTCTTCTCTTCGGTTTGTCCTTCGGAATTCAGTTTACGAACAATTTCTTCGATTTTGCGAACCGAAAAATCGTAGTTTACTATTTGTTTGTAAAGCATCACTTGCGTTTCGGGGTCTTTTACATTAATAATAGCACGTGCATGCCCCATCGAAATTTCGCGTTCGCGAATGGCTTTTTGAATTATGGCTGGCAGTTTAAGCAGTCTGAGATAGTTCGAAATTGTTGAGCGCTTTTTCCCGACACGTTCGCTAAGTGTTTCCTGTGTCAGATTGCACTCGTCGAGTAAGCGTTGGTAACTTAAGGCAATTTCAATAGCGTCGAGGTCTTCGCGCTGGATGTTTTCAACCAGTGCGAGTTCCAGCATGTTTTTATCGTCCGACTCGCGAATAAAAGCTGGAATTTTTGTTAATCCTGCTAATTTTGAGGCTCTGAAACGTCTTTCACCAGCGATTATCTGGTATTTTTTCTCGCCTGTTTTTCGTAAGGTAAGTGGTTGAATAATTCCAACTTCTTTAATCGATCTTGAAAGTTCGTTTAAAGCTTCCTCGTCGAATGTTGTACGGGGTTGCCAGGGGTTTGCTTCAATTTCGTTAATGCTAACCTCGTCGATTGCTGCTGCGGGGTTTTGTACTTCGTCGGCATCGGTCATCAATGCGCCTAACCCTCTTCCTAATGCATTCCTTTTAGCCATGTGAAATGGTTTTGCTAAAAAAATATTGTTAATAGTCTTTGTTGTTTTCAATCAACTCTTTTGCCAGATTGAGGTGGTGAATCGCTCCTTTAGATGATGCATCGTAAAGCAGAGCTGGTTTTCCATAACTGGGCGCCTCACTTAAGCGGATGTTTCGTTGAATAACGGTATTGAAAACCATGTCCTGGAAATGTCGTTTAACTTCTTCGAAAACCTGGTTTGAAAGGTTTAAGCGCGAGTCGTACATTGTGAGCAAAAAGCCCTCGATGGCAAGCTCGGTATTTAGCCTGGTTTGAATTATTTTTATAGTATTGAGTAGTTTACCCAATCCTTCGAGTGCGAAATATTCGCATTGTACTGGTATAATAACCGAGTTTGCTGCTGTGAGCGCATTAACAGTGATAAGCCCTAATGATGGCGAGCAATCGATTAAAATGAAATCGTATTTGTCCTGAAGATTATCCGTTACCTGTTTCAGAATTTTTTCGCGGTTGGGCATGTTGAGCATTTCAATTTCGGCTCCAACCAGGTCTATATGCGAAGGGATCAGCTCAAGACCGTCGATTTCGGTTTTTAATATGGCGTTTTCAGGTTCTATGTTATCAACAATACATTCGTAAATGCTGTTCTCGATGGTTTTTAAATCGAAACCCAGACCCGAAGTGGCATTTGCCTGTGGGTCGGCATCAATAAGTAAAACCTTCTTTTCGAGTACAGCTAAACTGGCTGATAGATTGATTGCTGTGGTTGTTTTACCAACCCCGCCTTTTTGGTTTGCTAGTGCTATTATTTTACCCATTTGCGATTCATTTTTTTTGTCACCCAAAATTAATATTTTAACTCACAATGCCATCATTTATTTATGGCGAATATTTATTGAATTGATATGCAATGTTTATTGCATGTGTATTTCTATTTGTTATAAAGGGTCAACATCGATATTGATTTGTACAGAACTGTTGTTTTCAATATTCAACACTTTTTTTATGCTGTTGCGAATCTCGCTTTTTGCTTTGTCGGGTGGAATGCTCTTTTCAAGTTTGATGCGAATAATCAGCTGGTAGTATTGTTGAACTCGACTAATTAAATGAAAATCGGGACCCAAAATGCGGGTTTTAAATGTTTTGCGCAGCTCTGCACCCAGTTGCTTTGAAGCAGTAATAGCCCGGTTGCGGTTTTTATGCTTAATGGTGATGTTTATCAATCGATACCATGGTGGGTATCTGAATGTTTTTCGTTCTTCGATGTAAGTGTTGAAAAATGTTTCGTAATCGTTTTTTTGAACCAGATTGATTACGCGGTGTTCGGGCTGCGATGTTTGAATAATAACTTTACCTCGTTTGCTTTTTCGTCCCGAGCGTCCGCTAACCTGAGCCATAAGTTGATAAGCTCTTTCGTACGAGCGGAAATCGGGATAGTCAAGCAGGTTGTCGGCATTTAATATTCCAACGGTACTAACATTGTCGAAATCGAGTCCTTTAGTAATCATTTGTGTGCCAACAAGTATCTGTGTTTTTTGTGAGGAGAAATTGTGCAATACCTTTTCGAATCCGTGCTTTCTTTTGGTGGCATCGTAATCGAGTCGTCCTACCGATACGTTCGGAAAGATGATTTTGATCTCGTCTTCAACCTTTTCGGTTCCAAAGCCTTTGGTTTGGATGTCGGCCGAATTACAATCGGGGCAAGCAGAGGGCAGGTTGATGCTGTATCCACAATAATGACATTGCAGGTTGTTGAAAAATTTGTGGTAAGTAAGGCTTACGTCGCAATGTTTACATTTGGGAATCCAGCCGCAGATACGGCATTGCAGAAATGGCGAAAAACCTCGTCGGTTTTGGAACAGAATAACCTGTTCGTTTTGAGCCAGTGCATTCTCAATAGCTTCGAACAACAATGGTGCAAAATGCGACTTCATTTGTTTGCGCTTGTAAGCGGCTTTGAGATCGGCAATTATAATTTCTGGCATTTCGATATTGCTGTGCCGGTTGTTGAGTTGTACATAACCATATTTGTTGGTTTTTGCATTGAAATACGACTCAAATGATGGGGTAGCGGTACCCATTAAAACCTTTGCATTGTGCAGTTTTGCCAGTACTACGGACGCATCGCGTGCATTGTAACGTGGTGCGGGGTCGAACTGTTTGAACGAGGTTTCGTGTTCTTCGTCAATAATAACAAGCCCCAGTTTTTTGAATGGCAGCAACAGAGCTGAGCGGGCTCCAAGCACAAGCTGGTACTTGTTGCTTTCCGAGTCGGAAAAATCAAGTACTTTATTCCATATCTCGACACGCTCCGAATCGCTGAATTTTGAGTGGTAAATGCCGGCTTTATCGCCAAATACAGCCGTTAGCCGTTCAATTATTTGTGAGGTGAGCGCAATCTCTGGTAAAAGGTAAAGCACCTGTTTTCCTACTTTCATCTGCTCCTGAATCATTTTGATGTATATTTCAGTTTTGCCGCTGGCTGTAATACCATGCAACAACACAACATCTTTTTTTATGAAGCTGGCGTAAATTTCATTCAGGGCTTTTTCCTGATAGGGGTTTAGCTTGTTTATGTCTTTCGATTTCTGAATGTCGGGCAAGCGGTCGATTTCAACATCGAACAAATCGATGTAGCCTTTTTTTTCGAGTTGTTTCAGCGTGTTTTCGTTGTACTCACTTTCTTTTATAAGTTCTTTTTTTGATATGGTTTGTGTTTGTTGAGGCGCATAAAAGTTGAGCTTGTTAAGCAGAAACATGAGCAGATTGAGTTGCTTTTTAGCCCGCTTAAGATTTTCGAATGCCATTTTCATGGCTTCTTCGCTTTTCAGTGAAGTATTGATGCGTATGTAGGTTACTGTTTTAGGGCGAGCCGCTTTTTTTAGTTCCTCTTCAATAATAACTGCACCTTTTTGAAGCAACGATTTAATAACAGGATAGGCATTTGCCCGTTTAGTGAGAGAATTAATTTGCTGCATATTCGTCTTTTTCTGAAATTCAATAAATTGAAATACAGATTCTTCGGTAGGAGAGAGCTTTTTGTCTTCTTTTTCTTCCCAGTTGTCGTTTATTAAAACTGAAGTCTGACTGTCGAGCTTTAGTCCTGATGGCAAAGCTGCTTTCATCACCTCGCCCTCACTGCACATGTAATAACCGGCTATCCATTCCCAGAATTGAAACTGTAAGTTACTTAAAATAGGTGCATCATCTAATGTTGCTTCGATTGGTTTTGTGTCGTATTCGGGCTTGATGAGGTGTGTGTTTTTAACGATGCCGGTTAACAGCTTTCTCTGACCAAACTGCACAATTACACGACAACCCGGAACTATTTTATCTATAAAATGTGGCGGGACATGGTAAGTGAATTCCTGTAAAAGTGGTACAGGCAACAAAACGTCTGCATATAAAATTGGGTGTTCGGTCATGCTTCAAAAATAGTATATTGAGACGAGCCTGTAAAAAAAAAATATATTAAAGCACTTTACTTCACATTCCGATGTCTTACAAAAATAATATTTTCAATCATTTACATCATTTCCTTACATTTTTTCTGAAAAATTCACAAAAGAAATCGATAACTTAGTCACACATTTAAATAACACATTTTCATATAATAATTAACGAACCTTTTTATGTACAACAAACTAATATCCAACATTAAGCCTTTGGGATTCACGTGGCAAACCAACGACCCGTTTTTATTTTGTGTCCATCATCTCGATAATTATCCACGGGGCAACGATGAGCTCGGGCCAAATGCTTCGCTCGAAGGCCGTAACCTTGGTCAGGATTTTACAACAAAAGACGGCTGGCGAATGTATCACGGCGAAACCATACCCGGCTTTCCGACTCACCCACACAGGGGTTTTGAAACGGTAACAGTAGTACTCGACGGTTTTGTTGACCACTCCGACTCTCACGGTGCCGGAGGCCGCTACGGTAATGGTGATGTGCAATGGATGACTGCCGGTTCCGGACTACAGCATGCCGAAATGTTTCCTTTACTAAAGAAAGACGAACCTAACAGACTCGAACTTTTCCAGATATGGCTAAATCTGCCAGCTGGCAATAAGTTTGTAAAGCCACATTACAAAATGCTGTGGAATGAAGATATTCCGGTTCATACCTCAGAAGACGAGAATGGAAAGAAAACGGATATACGTATTATTGCCGGCTCATATAAAGATGCAGAGGCTCTGGCTCCAGCGCCCGATTCATGGGCTGCAAAACCTGAAAACAAAGTAGGCATATGGCTCATAAAAATTGAAGCTCATGGAACATTTACCATACCCGCCGATTTGCCTGAAATGAATCGCGCGCTATACTTCTACCGTGGTGCCAAAATATCGCTTGAAGGAATCGACATTGACCCTTACAATTCTATAGAGCTTATGGCCGACCAGCCCGCCATAATCAAAAACGATGAAGACGATGCTTTCCTTTTATTGCTACAGGGAATGCCCATTGGTGAGCCAGTAGTACAACACGGCCCTTTTGTAATGAACACGTCAGAAGAAATTCACCGTGCTTTTGCCGACTACCGCAACACCCAGTTTGGCGGATGGCCATGGGAACGCTACGATTATGTACACGACCACAATAAAGGTCGCTTTGCAAAATATGACGACGGCCGAGAAGAAATTCCAGGAAACACTTGAATTTACGCTAACGGCTGATAATTATTTTCCGGCTGAGAACTGCTTCACCGATGGAAACTTTTAAGATGTAAAAACCCGGCTCAAGTATGGATACATCAACCATGGCTTTATTTGATATGTTTTTCAATACAACAACTTCGACACCTACGGCATTAAACACCGATAAGTTCGAAAGTTGTTGTAAGTGATCTGCTCCTAAATCAACATGCAATATATCGGTAGCAGGTAAGGGCCAAACAGTCAATAGAGGTAATGCACCTTTGATTGCTTTATCAGAAGTCAAACTTCCCTTTTCATATAGTTTATTCAGCTCATCTGAAGTTAGCGCATAATTATAAACCGTAAAATCGTCGATTGCACCATCGAACAATGGTATATCAAACTGGCCTCGTCCGATATAATTAAATATTGGTTTAATATCCAGTGGTTTTATTGTAAACTCATTCGATTCTTCTACCAGTTCGCCATTAAAATACAAACATACTTTTTCATCGTTAATACTAACTGCCACATGCGACCACACCCCTACAGGCAACTTAGCCACATCTATGCGTTGTTCTGAACCTTCGTTTTTGATAGCAAAGCGCATTCTAGGGGTCAAATACATGTATTCATCCTGGCTATTTCCAAAGTCGAATATTCGTTGCCACGATGCTCCTCCATTCCAGTTAACCCAGCTTGCTATTGTTATTTCATTATGATTAGTCAAGTTGGCCGGCAACTGTAAAAAAGACTCCTCTCCATTCAATTCTAAAGCATAAGAATCATTAACGCCCTCAATAAAGCGGGGGTCACCGTAAGATGCTGCATGGTTTAAGTTAGCAGAACTATCAAGTGTATTGTTTTCAAAATAGAAATGAGCAACAACACCATTTTCACCGTTTGCAGTTGCAGACACTTCATTTGAATACTCCGACCTGTTTAGTGAAAAATCGACTGCTTTAACAGCGTAAAAGTATTGTTTTCCAATTTCGGTTGTGTTATCTACAAACGAGGTAACCTCAACGTTACGTGCAATAGTTTTATAAGATACTCCTTCGTTATCGGAGCGAAAAACAACATAGCCATCAACATCTTGTGCTGAAGAAGCCGTCCAGTCAAGCCTTACAGAAACTGCATTTGCCTTAGCCCTTAAACTTTGAGGCTTATCCGGGGCATCAAACTCAACAGCTGCATCTACCAGCAAAAACCTCCATTGCTGGTTCTCTCCTTCATTTTTCTCCCACTGAACAATCTTTGCCCCGTTTATCGTTGATGCATTATAAACATCGAGGCATTTTGCACTATGCCTGCTGCGTATATAAAACCAGCCATCTTCGGCATAATCAAGATACCATTGCTGGTTATCTCCTTTAGCATCATCCCACACTATTATATCTCCACCGTTTTCAAGCGACCAATTCAAAATATCAAGAGCTTTCCCGCTATGTTCTGCTGTAATGGTAAAATAACTAAAATCGCCTCCAATCCGAGGACTTACCGGCTTAACATTCCACTGCTGATGGCTTGCACCCGTATTGGCTGCCTGCCTTACTCCGGCACCTGCAATTTGCGAACCAGCTGTAACTTCCATTACCTTCCCACTTTTGCGATTAACTAACACATAACGTCCGTCAACAACTGGCTGAATATCGTCGCCCCAGGTAATATTCACTACCCTTTCGGCATTTGTTTGGCCCTGCTGATACCCTAATCCACCAGGTATTTCCATTATATATTCACGCTGAGGTCCGTAGCCATTAAAAAACACATCATGATCTGTTGAAACAAACTTATATGAAGTAGTTACAGCCTGACGTTCTGATGAACCGCCAAAAGCCTGCACTTTTCCATCAGGATTTCGGTAAACCGATGCCGCAGTCCAGTTTGGACGATGCTCTGCATAAGCCAGTCTCCGGCCATCACTTGCTTTAACGAACTCTCCTCGGGCAAATTCGGCCGTTCCCCACCATATACCGGTTTGCAAGCCATACTCTACTCCTACCATTGCTTCCATCACATTGTGTAGCTCATCGTTTGTGGCATGATGACCATTAGCTCTTACTGATTCATAAAAAGCAGCGTAATTAGCAAAGCTACCAGCAAGCTGATGTGTATTGCCCTCGTCAAGCTGGCTTTTCAAACCATTATACCAAACCAAAGCCTGATCGGCATTCAGCGTATTTCCACCGGAAATACGCACATTATCAAAACGACTAATTTTTCGCAATTCACCAGCAATGTTGTAGAAATCGTTTATATTGCCTTGCCCCCAGCCGTAATCGGGTTCATTAAACGGTGATACTGTTACAACAGTATGGCCGGCTTCTTCGTGATGCTTTGCTGTAACATCAATAAGTTGAGCCCATCGGTAAGCATTTCCCGAAAACCACGGATCGACCGAAGGGTGATCGCAGTTTAGTACTACATTTGTTGATCCAAACCATTTATTTATAATAGTCAATCTTTCATTTAACCGACCCAACTCTACCGCCTGTAGTTTACCTTCAACCAAAGGTGCTGTTGGAGTAAAAGATGAACGAATAATATCAACATTTTCAGCATCCATAAAAGCTATTCCACGACGAATATTGCCTTCATTCAGCCATGCCAGATCAAGCCCCCAGATAATAGGCTTTTGCACACCGCTATCACTCAAACTAAAGAATAATGAGCGATCGGCTGAAGAAAAAGCAGACAAATAATCACTGGTGCTGGCAAGGTTTTCTGTTAATTTTTCTG
Source organism: Prolixibacteraceae bacterium (assembly GCA_027858715.1). Classification (GTDB taxonomy): domain Bacteria; phylum Bacteroidota; class Bacteroidia; order Bacteroidales; family Prolixibacteraceae; genus Roseimarinus. The sequence goes on along the minus strand of JAQICD010000006.1, from coordinate 1,558 downwards.
TTTGCCCTTGGATATTCACTGATATAACACAGACTAGAAAGGCTAATAATACTTTGCGGAAATTCATATATAAAGTTTAAAAATGTACGAACACAAAACTAGGCATAATAATGCCATATTAATATCACAAACTCACCATATAATTACAATAAAATCGATTAGAACTCAAAATCTGTTCATCATTATCCAAAATATGATTCAACTAGAATTAAACCATTCTACTTCTTTTCCATCTAACATCCTGAAAACAATAATTAAATGATGGGTAAACCGGTGTTTTTTCTTATAAAACGTAATTTATTATCGTGTTTTCATACCAATTAATCATCGTCTTTGCGACTTCGTGTCTTTGCGGTTATAAAATAATATAGGATGGATATTTCAATTCAGGATTTAACAAAAATATACGGAAACGGGCACAAGGCTCTCAAGTCGGTCAACATCGAAATTGAAAATGGGATGTTTGGCCTTCTGGGTGCCAACGGTGCCGGAAAATCAACCCTCATGCGTATTTTGGTTTCGCTGATGAAACCGACCTCGGGCAAGGTAATGGTAAACGGTATGGACTTACAGAAAAACCGCAAGGCCATTCGCAAAATGACCGGTTACCTGCCGCAGGATTTCAGCGCGTTTCCAAAACTCAAAACCTGGGAGTTTCTTGATTATTCTGCTCGTTTGGGCGGGGTGAAAAACAAACGCGAACGACGCGATGCCGTTGATGAAATGCTCGAAGAGGTTGGGCTTTACGAAGCCCGTGAGCGTTATGCCAACAATCTTTCGGGTGGCATGAAACGCAGGCTGGGTATAGCCCAGACACTTATAGGCAATCCGAAAATTATTATTGTTGACGAGCCAACTACCGGCCTCGACCCTGACGAACGTATACGTTTTCGTAACTTGCTTACCAAAATCAGTAGTCGCGATGTAATCATTATCCTGAGTACCCACATTGTAGGCGATATTTCGAGTACTTGTCATCAAATGGCCTTGTTGCGCAGTGGTAAACTGGTGTACAAAGGTTCGCCCGAGGTGCTTATGAACGAAGCCAAAGGCAAAGTGTGGCGCGTGAAGGCTACGCACGAACAATTCGACGAAGCCAATATCAAATTTAATGTAATATCGACCATACCCACGGCAAACGGATGGGAACTTGAAGTAGTGGCCGAATCGGTTAACGGCTATCCGGCCGAACCAATTGTGCCTAACCTCGAACACGCTTACGTTTATTATATGGAATACAAAACTTCAAACCTGTTAAATCTATAAAAATGTTATCGTTTCGCAACATATACACCATTGCACGTTACGAACGCAAAATTTTGCTTCGTAGTTGGTTTTTCCGCATTTTTACAATTCTTTCACTTTTTATAATCGGGGTATTCAGCGCCGTCAATGTTTTCGATAAAAACCCGTTTATGTGGGGATTCCGAAGTCTTCCTTCGGCTGTGATTTATTCCAATATGTTTTTGCTGAATATTTTTCAGTCGATTATTGCTGTTTTTCTGGCCACCGATTTTCTAAAGCGAGATAAAAGACTCAATACCTCTGAGGTGCTTTT
>JAQICD010000003.1 GCA_027858715.1 Prolixibacteraceae bacterium | reverse complement strand
AGTCAGAACCTGATTAATTTTGTTCGTGAAAATGCTACAATTCCGGTAATCGAAACCGGTGCGGGTATATGCCATACTTATTTCGATGAATTTGGCGATAAGGAAAAAGGCCGTGAGATAGTTTTTAACGCGAAAACCCGCAGGGTAAGTGTTTGTAATGCACTCGACTGTCTTGTAATTGAAGAAAAGCGTTTATCGGATCTACCATACATTGCAGAGAGATTGAACGAGAAAGATGTTGTTATTTATGCCGATGAGCAGGCATACAGAGTGCTTGAGGGTAATTATCCTGAAAATCTTTTAAAAGAGGCTACAGAAGAGTCATTTGGAACTGAATTTTTATCGTATAAAATGGCCATTAAAACTGTTGCTACATTTAACGAGGCCATCGACCATATTGCAAAATACAGCTCAAAACACAGTGAAGCTATTATTTCAGAAGATAAAGAGCGAATAGATTTGTTTCGCAAGTTAGTCGATGCTTCGTCGGTATATTCTAACACATCAACAGCATATACCGATGGTGCTCAGTTTGGACTAGGAGCTGAAATTGGTATTTCGACCCAAAAGCTGCATGCCCGTGGACCGATGGCTCTCGAAGAGTTAACTTCTTATAAGTATATCATTGAAGGTTACGGACAGATCAGGCCTTAACAAACAAATTTATCACATAACAAATAAGCCGCCTGATATAGAGTTTGCCAGGCGGCTGATTTGTTAACTGTGAGCAATATAATTTTTTGCTAAACGTATAAACGATTTTGGCAGAAATAACTGTTGATACTTATCGTTTGGTTTGATCTTTTGTTTAAGCAGTATATACAATTCAAGCAACGTGGACATAAGCAAGATTGCTCCAAAGATTACAGCTGTTAACTGAAGCACATTAAGATATTTTTGCAAAATCAAACTGCCGGCCATAAAAACAATGTTATTAATAAAAATAACTGCTGTTGCTTGCAAGTGTGTCATACCCAAAGCAAGTAAACGATGGTGAACATGGTTTTTATCGGGTTTGAAAGGAGATTTTTTTGTAATAAATATTCTTAAGAGAAATACCCTCAGCACATCAAACAAAGGATAAACCATAAAGCCAATAAGCACGGCAGGTATCGACTTGATTATGTGTTCGCCGGCATATACAGCATTAAATTCGTTAAACTTCACAGCCAACACAAATATCAATGTTCCGATTAGTAGCGAACCTGTATCTCCCATAAAAATTTTATGTCGGTGACCAAAAACATTATAAATAAAAAATGCCAGACAAGCACCTGCCAAAGAGAATGATAATAAGGCATATTCAGGTAGCCCAATTATAACAAACCAAATCCCAAATACGGTTGCAATCTGAATAGCTATTGATGAAGCCAAACCATCAATACCATCTATAAGGTTAAAGCTGTTAACAATAACAACACCAACAAAAAAGGTTAATAGCACAGAGGGTATGAATCCAATCTGATTCAATCCCAAAAATCCATACAAATGTGAAAGCCGTAAATTTGCAAATAAAGCTATCACTGCAATGGAAATAATAATAGCAGCCAACTTCGACTTTGGCGATACGCCAACTAAGTCATCTTTTAGCCCGGCAAAAAAGATAATCAACAAGCTGGCAAAAATGTATTTCAAATCAAAAAAAGGAAATCCGTCGCCACCTAGCGTCACCCCTAAAGTAAGACCTATAAAAATTGCAATACCTCCTAAATTTGGAATCACCGTTGTGTTCAACTTTCGTGAATTGGGTTCATCAAACAATTTTTTAGCTTTCGAGACTTTTACAATTTGGGGGATACTAAAAACAGTGAACGCAAATGCAATTATTGCAACTAAAATAAAATAAAATAAATTTTCCATGAAAGGTAGTGGTTTGTACAGATTACAAATCTACAATAATTCATCATCAATGTAAATAGCTTTTTTGTGAAGTAATGATTAAATGTGTGAATGGTGTATATTTATGTGTGAAAGGTCAATATTATTTAGTAAGCGATTCTTAAAATATCACACTGCAAAACATAAATCAAAAAAACATTAAGTATTTATTACTTAATTCACTACTAAAGCTAAAGTTACAACGTAACTAACAATGAAAAGTTCAACTAATACAAGTAATCACAAAATAATTCATACTTGAAAAAAGCTTGACAATTCAAACAATTCAGCAAAAATACAATTTAATAGGTATTTCCCCAGTGTTCTATCCAGGCCTGAGCACCGCGGAAACGGGTTGAAAAAGTAGCGACTACAGAAGCCTTATGCAGTGCATTCTCGAAAGCTAAACCGTTGATGAAATAATAACAGAAAGCACCATGCAACACATCGCCTGCACCTAATGAATCAAGAGCCTTAACTTTTTCAATTTGAATAGCATTATCCGGTGTGATAATTGAATCGCGGCCCCTACTTATGGCAATATGCGTAACACCAAACGCAAGTGTAGCTTCAAATATTTGTTCGTAAGAATTGCATCCCGGCGGAACAAAATTGGCCGAACATATAGCAACATCTACCAAAGGTAGAATATCGGGCATCTGCGGTTTCCAGCTTCCACCATCGAATATTACGGGTAACCCGCGCGCTCGTGCCATTTTACATAAAGGAACAGCCAACTCAGGATAAAAACCATCGGTAAAAACAAATGAATAATCATCCATGTTAATTGATGCAATTAGATGATCTAAATCTACATTAACAGCATCGGGATGATGAGTAACTATCGTACGGTTACTGTTTAAAGTATTGGTTATTACCGTTGCCATAATCGGGTTGTAGGCTTTAGCCTGCATGGCATCGACTAGTGTCACATTCTTTTTTTCAAATTCGTTGAATATGAACGATTGAAAAGCATTCTCCCCAACGCAAGTTAAAAATTCGACATTTCCCGAAAGTGCAGCAAAAGCAATAGCTGCATTGGCTGCCGGCCCACCCGGAAGCACAAGTGGTGGTTCGTCAGCTTTTAATTTCACATTCTCATCGGGATGTGTATCAACAAAATATTGCACATCAACAGTTGTAAGTCCTACGAATAAGCCTTTTCTACCTGACATATATCACAATTAAAACCTTACCACAGTGCGCTTAACGGATGATTTTGTAAGGTTATTGGCATTGGTAATCACCACGCTTTTAACGCCATTGCTAAGTGCCCTGTAAGCATTATCAAGCTTCGGAATCATTCCGGCAGCAATAGTGCCGTCTTCCTTGTACTGGCGATAAAGGGACATGTCGAGTTCGTGAATAACAGACGAATCATCATCGGGATTGGAAAGCACACCGTCTTTTTCGAAGCAATACACCAAATTCACATTAAAATGCTCGCTCAACCCAATAGCCAGTTCTGAAGCAATAGTATCGGCATTTGTATTCAGCAATGTGCCCTTTCCGTCGTGGGTCAGCGGAGCCATTACGGGAGTTATGCCCTGTTCAATCAATAAACGAAGCTCATCGGTATTTACATCAACCACATCGCCTACAAAACCGTAATCAATTTCCTTAACCGGACGCTTAATGGAGCGGATAATGTCCATATCGGCACCACAAAACCCAACGGCATTGCACCCCAGCGATTGCAAACCGGCTACAATATTTTTGTTTACCAGCCCGGCATAAACCATGGTAGCTATATCGAGCATCGGTTTATCGGTTATACGGCGGCCATCAACCATTTTGGTTTCAATATTTAACTGCTCAGCTACGGCTGTAGCCGTGCGGCCTCCTCCGTGCACCAACACTTTGTTTCCTGAGATAGATTTGAAATCGGCCAGTAACTGTTTCAGCGATTGTTCTTCTTCTACAATTTTACCGCCAACTTTTACTAAGGTAAGCTTATCCATAGGTTTAAATTTTGCACAAAAATAAATGAAAATACATCAACTGCAACAAGAGCTATTCAAACAAGTCCATAACATCTTTGGCATCCACCCCGTCGAACGGACTTTTTGTGCGGATAAACATATCGGCCAAAGCTGCTTTTCGTTCCTGTAGTTTCAGTATTTTTTCTTCAATTGATGCTTCGGTTATATAACGGTACACAAATACCTTTTTGTTCTGACCAATACGATGTGCACGACTTATAGCCTGGTTTTCAGCCGCCGGATTCCACCAGGGGTCAAGTATCATTATGTAGTCGGCAGCAGTAAGGTTTAACCCTACCCCCCCCGCTTTTAGCGATATCAAAAAAAAGCGTTTCTCTTTGTCATTCTGAAATTCATTAATGGCTTTTTCACGGTCGCGTGTTTGTCCGGTTAAAATACTATACCCCCAAGCTCGCTTCTCAAATTCGTGTCTAAACAATTCAAGGTGGGTAACAAACGACGAAAACATCAGAACTTTATGGTTTTCTGCATATAAGTCTTCGAGATGTTCAAATACCAAATCAAACTTACCGGATGTTGTGTTTTCGTGAGCTTGCAATTTCGGATGATTTGCCAACTGTCGCAAGCGTGTGAGTCCCTGCAAAATCACAATAGTTGACTTTGCAATACCCCGGGCTTTAATATTGTTTAAAATCGTATTTCGGATACTGTTTTTTTCTTTTTCATAAATTTCTGTTTGTATCTCGGTCATTTCGCAGTACTGTACCAGTTCTGTTTTTGGCGGTAGGTCTTTTGCAACTTGCTCTTTGGTACGCCGAAGAATAAACGGGTCGATAATTTTAAATAATAGATTCTGTTTATCTTCATCGGCATTTTTCTCGATTGGCACAATAAACTCATCACGAAATACCTTATGCGAACCTAATATCCCTTTATTTAGAAAATTAAATTGCGACCACAAGTCAGACAAACTGTTTTCGATAGGTGTACCAGTTAAAACAAGTTTTTTTTCTGACTGAATGGCACAAACTGCATGGTAAGTTTTCGAGTCGGAATTTTTAATATTCTGACTCTCATCTAAAATAATATAATTGAATACAACATCTTTAAACAACTCATAATCATTACGAATAGTACCATAAGTTGTTAAAAAAACATCGTAATAATTAATCAAACTCTGAAAATCACCTTCGCGGCGTCGTTGAGCACCAACATGTAAATACACTTTGAGCGATGGTGCAAATTTTTGTATTTCATTCTGCCAGTTATGAACAAGCGAGGTAGGCAATACAATAAGTGATGCTGTGGCTTTATTTTCAACCTGATCAAACAGGCTTGCCATGCCTGTTTCGTCAAATGCAGGTATAATTTTTTTTGAACTTTCTTTTTCGTAAAGCAAAAGTGAAAGCGTTTGTATGGTTTTTCCAAGTCCCATATCATCGGCCAGGCATCCACCAAGCTCTAAATCCGACAGATAACGCATCCATGAATACCCATCGAGCTGGTAATCGCGCAAAATAGCATTTAACGAACCTGGTATCGGGCAAACTGAAAACGATTTGTTACTAATTTTTTCGAACACCGCACCTATTTCTGTTTTAAGGTTTTTGAGTGCCTGTGCACTTAACGCCCGGTAGTGATGCTTAGCAAGTTTCAGCCTTTCGTTATCGCCACGGGCAAAAAGGAGCAAATTGCTATATTCGTTAAACCACTCAGCCGGCAAAATGGCAATATCGCCATTAGGTAACACAAATTCACGCCGGCGCTGCATTATGTTTTTTTTGAAGCGGATAAACGGAATTTCATACTCGCCTATCTGAACAACCGCATACACATCGAACCAATCTTTATTTAACTTACTCTCAATCTGAACAGACAATTCGCCGATATAATAATTTTGTGGCAAATTCTGCCGTATTTCGATCCCTCGCTTCTCTAGCTCTGATTTGTGTTGGTTTATCCAACTAATTATTGAATAATTACCAGGTGTAAAATCGTTCGATATGTCAATGCTGTAGCGCAAAACATCGCCAACAATGTCAAAACCGTAATCCGACAGAAAGGCAATTACAGAACGTTCCCACTTAAAATCGCGAAAATGCTTATAAAATTTAAAATTTCCGTTTTCTTGAACCAGCTCAACCTTAACACCCTCGGTACGTCCGGCTTTAAAATGCTTTTCCCCATACTGAAAAATAAGAACCAATATGGGTTCAAGGTTTAAATCTTTTTCAATAGAAATAATTACCTTTTTTTCCGACTCAACATTTTCGATTTCAAAAGCATTACCTGTTACATCGTTTCCACTAAGAATACCATGTACAAAAGTTTTAAGATACTTTTCCTTAATACTGGCAGGCACCGATATAAATTCTTTTTTTAAAAAAGGAGAAAGACGCTTGGCCGTGAGTGTTTCGAACCAATACATACGATTGTGGAGTACCATCCGGCAGGGCGAATTAGCCAAAACAACAGGCTTTCTATTCAATATTTTTACCGGTTTTCCGTTCTGTTTAATTTCAAGCTGGTATTTAAACCCTTCGCCTTCGGTTGTAAAATGAAAAACAGCTTCGGCAGGTTTCTGTTCAATTTCAATTTTATCATCGTCGTATATATTACTATACTTAACAGGCTTGTAATACAAATCAATATTTTGTTTTCGAATTAAATCGATACAGGCAATAATTTGTTTGTCGATATAGGGAAATACATGTTCGCTAAACAGCTTATTGTCTGTTTCATTAAAAAAAGTTGTGATACTTTTTTCGCGTGAAAAACGTTTGGCAAGATTCTCGTCGCTGTATTTTTCAATTATCTTAACCAGTTCTTTTTGTGCCCCTGTATATATTTCAGGGGTTTCCTCAACATCCTGTTTAATCACATACGATTCGATGGAATAAAAAGCACCATGCTCCTTTTTATTAATTATACAAGGCTGCAAAACATATCCCAATGCACGATGCTCGGTTAAGGCAATAATAAACTTATCTGGATTATTGTTTTCTTTCAAAACGCAAATAAAATTGGTTATATCTCAACTTTAAAATGAATTATATGCTACCTGGCACAATCCACACAAACTTTTGATTCGGGCATCAACAAAATACGCTCTTTGGGAATGGATTTGCCACATTTTTTACATTTCCCAAATTCCAATTTATCAATATCTTTTAAAGCGGCTTCAATACTTTTTAATTGTACAGCTTTTTTGCGCAATGCCGCTTCGTTAACACTCCGGTTATTAATAGCATCCATTCTACTTACACGTCCCACAGCAGAATCAAGTCCTTCGGGTACTACCAATTCTTTCAATTCCGTTATTTGCTTAACCAATCGGCGATGTTTATTCTCCAAAAGTTCCTTAATCTGCTGTTTGTATTCAAGTTCCATATTTATATAATTTTGTTTACTTTTGCCCTTCGTATTCGAATACCGAAAGACATATTCGGCCAATCGTCCCAGACAGAAAAACTTCAAATATATAAAAGGTTTCGCAAAAAAATTTACGTGAAACCCTGAAAAGACTGTTTTTTTTTAAATTAGCTTGTTATAAAGAAACAACTCACAAAAGTTGATGTATTTTTGCATGTTCAAACCATTATATCTACAAATTCAAACCGCATGAACCGTATTGTTGAAAAAGAGTTTTTATCTGAAAACGTTGTTAAGATAGTTGTTGAAGCCCCTTTAATTGCTAAGTCGCGTAAGCCCGGCAATTTTATTATACTCAGGGTTTCTGAAAAAGGTGAACGCATACCACTCACCATTGCGTCGGCCGATGAAACAAAAGGCACAATATCCCTTATTGCCCAAAAAGTTGGGGTAAGTACCGAAAAACTGGCAAAAATGGAAGTTGGCGACTCTCTACACGACCTGGTTGGCCCGCTTGGCAAAGCTACCGAAATGAGCAAAATTGGAACCATACTGGCCTGTGGTGGCGGCGTTGGAATTGCCCCGCTCCTACC
>JAQICD010000259.1 GCA_027858715.1 Prolixibacteraceae bacterium | reverse complement strand
GGACAAGTTGTGCTGTTTCAATCCTTTTTATTCCTGACCTCCTTACATCCTCAAACGAAGTCGTTCTTCGCGAGGAGACGGAGTTTTTACGTTGGCGACGTGGCAATCTGTGTTGGTTTTTATTCTCATTGATTATTATCAAACGCGAATATACGAGCTTCGAACGTTCGCATAGCTAACTTCAAATATTTATTTTATCACGTAACTCTTTCCGGTTTTTGTTTCAAATGTATATTCGTAATACGTCTTGTTGGGTATGCCGTTTGTTAAATCGGGGTTGCCTGAAATAACCGGCTTTGGCACCTGTGTGACCGAAAGGAGCGGGTTCGTACAATCATTATTCACTGTTAGTTCGAGTTCATTTTCAGACCTGATACAGCATTTGCCGCCAAGTGTTGAAGTGATGACGGCGTTTGTGAGTTGGTTATCTTTCCATTCCATGTCAATCAGAAATCCGCCACGGGCTTTTAGCCCTTTCACTGATCCTTCGCTCCAGGCGTTGGGCAAGGCAGGAAGCAGATGTACGGCTCCTGCGTGGCTTTGAAGCAGCATTTCGGCAATGCCGGCCGTTACACCAAAGTTGCCGTCAATCTGGAACGGCGGATGGGCGTCAAAAAGGTTGAGGTACAGTCCTCCGCCATGGTTTTGGATGCTGTCGAAGCCCACGGGCGTAATCAGGTTATTGATGATTTTCAGTGCATGGTTGCCATCAAGTAAGCGTGCCCACATGTTGGTTTTCCAGCCCATAGACCAGCCGGTAGCTTTATCACCGCGACCAATCATCGAATTGCGGGCGGCCACAAACAATTCAGGTGTATCCCACGCGTTTATCTGGTTCGAGGGGTGAAGGCCGTATAGGTGAGTCAGATGTCGGTGTTCAGGCTCTACTTCTTCAAAATCTTCGTTCCATTCCATAATGCGACCGCTTTCGCTGATGCGGAATGGTTGCAACCGGGGAATCAGTGCTTCCAGTTGTTGCCGGAAATCTGTGTCGGTATTGAGTGTTTTTGCAGCTTTCAGACAGTTGTTCAGCAGTTCGTTGGTCATGGCAAGGTCGCCTGCCGGTCCGGGGCATACCGATGCACTTTTACCGGTGGCCGGGTCAACAAATGCATTTTCGGGCGAGGTTCCAAAAATGGTTTCATAGTAACCCTGGTCGTTCTTTTCGAGCATGCCAATTACGAACTGTGCTGCACCTTTCATAACGGGATAAAAATCTTCTAAAAAAGCAATATCGCCATTGAAAAGATAATGATCGTACACATGATTGCAGTACCAGGCACCGCCCATACTCCAGAACGCCCATTTGGGGTCGCCTTCACCATAAGCGCCAACTGGTGCGCTGTGTGCCCATATATCGCCATTGTGGTGAGTACACCAGCCGGGGAGGCCGTAATTTACAGTGGCGATTTTGCTGCCGGTTACGGCATTGTCTTTTATCAGCGACATGAGTGGTTGTGTAAGCTCCGGCATGTTGCAAGGCTCTGCCGGCCAGTAGTTCATTTCCACATTGATGTTTTGCGTGTAGTTGCTGCTCCATGGCGGACGTATGCTTTGCGACCATATGCCCTGTAGATTAGCTGCCTGAGTGCCTGGGCGTGAGCTTGATATCAGTAAGTAACGTCCGTAGTTAAACAGCAGGTTTACTATTGAAGGATCGTGGTTTTCAGCATAACTAACCAGACGTTCATCAGTGGCTTTAAGCTTGTTGGTTTGAGTGTTGCCCAGTTTTAAGCGTGTGCGATTGTATAACTGTCGATAATCCTTAATGTGGTTCTTTTTAAGCGTGGCATACGATTTATCGAGTGCATCTTCCAGTTGTTTCATGGCAATGGCTTCATCATTTTTGCCTTCGAAGCCCGGTGATTTGAAGCGTCCGTTAAAACTGGTTGCAGATGTAAGCAGGAGCGTGGCTTCGTTGCTGTTTTTTATGGTGATTACATTGTTTTTTACAGATATTTCGCCTCCATCGATAACCGGTTTCAGCAGCACGGTGGCTTCCATCCCTTCGCCGCCCCATTCGTCGGTTACAACCGCTTCTCCGGGGGGTACATTTCTGTAACTGGGGGCTACATGCCTGGGGGCTTTTACGCGCATTTTGAGGATGCCGTTTTCATAGCTAACCTTGTGTAGCAATTTACTAGTGAATTTTGCAGAAAAATTGGTTTGGCTTTTCTCAGAGCTTTCCAGGTGAATAGCTATAATTTTGTCGGGAAAACTTGAAAAAAGCTCACGGCTGTAGTCACTCTCTGATGTTGAATATTCAACATGGGCTGTTGCATCTGAAAGGTCGAGGTCGCGGTAATAATTGGTGACAATTTTATGGTCGAATTTGAGCATTAAATCGCCCAAGGGTTGATATGATTGAGTGTAGGGACCCTGCATGTTTTTCAGTTCCTGGTGAGCCTTGTAATATTCACCTTCGCTGAGCAGTGATTTTACGGTACCAATATGATTGATTGCGTCGGGGTTTGTACCGTCCTTTGGGTATCCCGACCAAAACTCGTCGTGGTTCAGACGGATGATTTCGATGTTTGGAATGCCGTGAATCATGGCACCAAAGCTGCCATTGCCAATAGGTAGTGCATCGGTCCATACTTTGCCCGGCTGATAGTAAAACAATTTGTTGGTTGCATCGTCATTTTTATTTGACGAAGTACAAGCAGACAATGATAGAAGTGCCAGAAAAAGGGAAATGTTTATAAACGTTTTCTTTTGAACCATTTTTAAAGATTTGAAAGGTTTGGGCAGTGAATATAGCAACTTTTTGTTTTATATGTAAAAAAATACTATGTGTTCTTATTTGGCATGTCTGTCGCGTATTTTAATTGAGTTCTACCGAAAAATGACAGCATTTGCACGATAATTAATACCTTATATAAGTTGTAATATTTATCATTGCACCTTCTATTAAGCCTAATTACAAAAATTTTAAGCAAATGAAGAAATTTCTACTTGTAGGTACTATTTTATTAAGCACAGTTTTGCTATCGCTTGCGCAGGATGCCACCTGGGAAGGAACACCAACCGATGTAACAGAACACTTTTTACTGAATCACGATTTTGAAGGCGAAAGGCAGTCACAATCGTTTGGTGCAAAAATATACGGATGGCTAACTTCATTTACGTGGCAAAGCAACGACGGTTCAAATTTCGAAAACTTACAAGTTGGTTATGCCGAAAAATGGTGCAACCGTTCGGAAACACTTGAAGATATGAAACTCAGGCAAAGAGTAAAGTTGCCGGCAGGAAGATATATTATCTCAACTGATGCCTGGGCTATTCGCCAGGGGCAGGAAAACAGTTTAAATATTACCGGTTGTTATTTTATGGTAGGCGACGAGAGAGTTGCAGTTAACTCAGGAGTATCGAATTCTGACAAACATTATTCAATCGAAATATCACTTGAAGAAGATACCGAAATCATTTTAGGTGCCGAGCTGAGTGGAACCAATGCCAACTGGGTAGCCTTTGATAATTTTTGCATTGTTCGCGATATGGTTGATGAAGAAGCCTTTAACCAATGGTTGATAGAAGAATTGTGGTTGGTAAGTACCCCTTTCGAGGGTAATCCGGTAGATGTTACCGGTTATTTTATTAAAAATTTCGATTTCGAAGGCGAAAGTCAGATACAAGTATTTGGTTCAGCAATAAGTAACTGGACAGGAACATTCACATGGCAGAACAACGAGGGTTCACAATTTTTCAATTTAGTTCACGGTTATGCCGAGAAATGGTGCGATGCAGCTTCAGCACTCGAAAATATGGAGCTAAAGCAAACTGTAGTGTTGACTGCCGGGAGTTACGTGTTGTCGGTCGATGCTTCGGTTGTTCGGCAAGGGCAGGAGGGTAGCATGAATATGAAAGGATGTTTCCTTGTTGCAGGAGATGAGCGTATTGAAATAGGAGAAGGAGTGAATAATTCCGACAACAATTACAGCTTATATTTTCAATTGGATGGTGTTGCTGAAATTGAAATAGGAATTGAACTGGTTGGAACCAATGCAAATTGGGTAACCTTTGATAATTTTAGTATTGTTAGAGACATGGTTGACGAAGCAGATGAAACTCAGTTTAACGAATGGCTTCAAAACCGCGATGAGGAAGCTGATCAACCAGTGAACAAGATTGTATATGAAAGAAAAATGGAAGAGCTTTCGAGAGGTGTTGTGGCTGTTCCTGCGTTAAATGGAAAAGGCAACCTGGTTAGCTGGCGTTTTCTGCTAAGCGACAAAGAATCTGATGCATTCAACATTTATCGCGATAATGTAAAACTAAGCAGTGAACCCATTATCGATAAAACCAATTATCTTGATACCGGAGGTAATTCTTCTTCGGTTTATAAAGTCTCAAAGGTGTCAGATGATACAGAGGTTGAATTTTCAAATGAAGTACAAGCTTGGGATAATGTTTACAAACGTTTAAAATTGCAGCGTCCACCAGCAGGCTCCGATTATAAGTATTATCCAAATGATGCATCGGTAGGCGATGTTGATGGCGATGGTGAATACGAAATAATATTGAAATGGGATCCCGACAACGCTAAGGATAATTCACATTTTGGCCATACCGGAAATGTGTTGCTCGATTGTTATAAACTTGATGGTACTTTTATGTGGCGTATCGATTTGGGTAAAAATATACGAGCCGGGGCACATTATACGCAGTTTATGGTGTATGACCTCGATGGCGACGGAAAGGCAGAAGTAGCATGTAAAACAGCTCCCGGAACCATTGACGGAAATCGAAAATATGTATTAATGAGTAATCACAATCCTAATGCCGACTATCGTAACGATGGCGGACATATTCTTACTGGCCCTGAATATCTTACTGTTTTTAATGGAGAAACCGGGGCCGAAATTACAACGATAGCCTACAAGCCTCCTCGCTCAATACAGGCATATTCGTGGTCGTATGGTTGGGGCGATGATTATGGAAACCGTAGCGAACGTTACCTGGCTAGTGTGGCTTATCTCGATGGAAAAAATCCAAGCCTGGTAATGTGTAAAGGATATTATACAATGGCTTATCTCACTGCTTACGATTTCGATGGTGAGAACTTGTCGGAACGATGGTTTCACAAATCGGAAGAGTCGGGGCCACAAAGTGCATTTGGGCAGGGAAACCATAGCCTGTCGGTTGCCGATGTAGATGGCGATGGCTGTGATGAAATTATCTATGGTTCGGCTACTATCAACAACGACGGCACAGTGTTGTATTCTTCGATGCTTGGCCATGCCGACGCATTGCATGTAAGCGATATGGATCCCGACAGAGATGGATTGGAAATTTTTATGCCACAGGAATCGTCGGGAGCTCCATACGGTTTTTCGCTTAGAGCAGCCGAAAGTGGTAATATTTTGTTTGGTGAATATGCCGGAAAAGATGTTGGTCGAGCCAATGCAGCAAATATTGATTCCGAATATCGTGGCTTTGAAATGTGGAGTACTGCCAATGGAGCAGTGTATTCGTGCAAAGGCGAGGTGATCAGCTATAACCGTCCTTCGTTAAATTTCCGTGTTTACTGGGATGGCGACTTGCAGGATGAGCTTCTCGATGGAACGGTAGTCGATAAATGGAATTCGCAAAGTAAATCGGCCAGTCGATTGTTTAGTTTTTACAATTATCGGAATGCCTCGGCTTGTAACGGTTCTAAAAACACACCGAATCTCAGTGCCGATATTTTTGGCGACTGGCGCGAGGAAGTGATCTATTGGAATGGAAGTACAGCCGACGAATTGCTGATTTTTTCAACCAATCATCCGAGTAATTACAGGGTGACCTGTTTGATGCACGACCCCGTTTACCGAACTTCTATAGCCTGGCAGAATGTGGCTTACAACCAGCCTCCACATCTTGGGTACTATCTGCCCGATTTGTTTGTGCCCGGCTTAGCCTTGAAAACCGGCAGCAGAGAACAGACAGTTTATTCTAGTGAGCTTATTATGCCAATTGTGTTAAAGTGGCGTAATGCTGCTGTGCCCGATGTTGATTTACCCGACGGACTTCAGGCTGATGTTAACGAAAATGAAAATACCATTTCCATAAGTGGAAGTATTTCGGAATCCGGCAATTATATTTTCAGTGTGAAAATTGGTGAAACTGCCGAAAACGATAGTGTTGTTTTCGAAGGTAGTATAATTGTTTTGGAATTGGAAAAACCACTGGCACCAAATATTGTAACCGAAAGTGGTACCTATGCCGATTCGCTTGAAGTTGTAATAACGAATTCTGTTTCAAATTCAAAAGTTGTTTATTCTATAAACGATGGCGAAGAGCAGGTTTATTCGCAAAGCTTTACGTTGAATGAATCGTCGGTTGTAAGTGCATACCTTGTGTCGGATAACGATACAAGCGATGTTGTAACTGCAACTTATCAAATTGAGCAAACGCTTGTGGATGAGGTTTTAGCACCGGTGTTCTTTGTTGGTAGTGGTACATACGCCGATTCGGTATTTTTCTCGTTATCGTGCGAAACTGAAGGTGTTGAAATTTTCTACGTAACAGATGGTGGTGAGCTTTCGACTGATGCCATAAAATTTGAGGAAGCATTTGCATATTTTAGACCTGTGAAAATATCTGCAATTGCAGTGTTGAACGGCGATAGCAGTAAGGTTGTAAGCGTTAATTACAAAATTTCATACACTACACCTCCGCAAATTGCCACACCTCAAATTGATGTGCAACAAATAAACGATGAAGATTCTTATCGGGTTACAATAACGTGCGATACCGAAGGAAGTACAATTTATTATACAGTTAATGGTCGTAGCCCAAGTAAATTGTCAACAATTTATGATGGTGAATTCGTTGTAAGTGAAACAACAACTGTTAAAACGATTGCATTTTTAAGAACATATTACAGCGAAATTGCAGAGCAAGCCATCACAATTGATGATGGAGGAACATTTGTGCGAGATTTGAAAGACGATGCAAGAATATATTGCCATAAGAATATGGTTTTTGTCGAAAATCAAAACTATTACAACAGCGAACTTACTTTCTATTCGATAGATGGAACCAAATATGCCGAAGTTAATCCCGATGTTGCAGACTATCGTTATGAAATTGGCAAACAGGGAGTTTACCTTGCGGTTTTGAAGAAAAATGGAAAAATTATAAAAACGGAAAAATTGATTGTTATTGATTAGTGTTTCTTTACAATTCATAGAAAGCGCGAGTTGGAATTCGCGCCACCCATCTGCGCAAATAAATAGCGCCACCCGAATGCAGCTGCCTTCAATTGCCCCCACTTTCAAGTGGGGGTTTAGTATATTTGCCAGCCAATCCGGGCTTTAGCCCAATTTGGTGAATAAAAAATTAAAGCCACGAATGCCCGAATAGTAATGTCTAATATTGTAATAAGTATTTCAGGATGTAAACTTTCATTGATCGTAAACTTTGGAGAGCTAAAACTTAACTACAAACGAATGGATAAGATTATTATGTGTCCACCCCAATTATGAAGTGATCCGAAGTAACCCCCCTCGCTTCCAACGAGGGGAGTGGTGACTGCATGAAAAAAGGCTAAATGCCTTGAAACAGGTATAACTGAAAGTTAATAACCGGCAGCCATACCATCTTTTCTCGATTCTGATGCTCCGTAGTAAACACCTGTTTCACTATCATACATAATAGCCTGGTAACCTCCGTAAGCTCCACGGATATAGCCAACTTTATGGCCTTTTCCCATTAATGTCCGGATTGTTTCATATCCGAAGCCGCTTTCAAGGTGAATTTCACCTGTATCTTCAGCTTTTTCCCCGGTGGGGGAGGATGTGCCACTGTGGTCGATGCGTGGGGCATCGCCGGCTTCCTGAAGGTTCATGCCAAAATCAACCATATTCATCACAATCTGAACATGTCCCTGGGGCTGAAAGTCGCCACCCATAACGCCAAAGCTCATAAACGGTTGGCCATCTTTTGTAATAAATGCCGGAATGATGGTGTGAAACGGACGTTTCCCCGGCTCATAAACGTTGTAGTCGTTTTCGTTCAGACTGAACAACTCACCCCGATCCTGTAGCATAAAACCCAGTTGGGGCGGTACCATTCCGGATCCCATTCCCCGGTAATTACTTTGAATTAACGAAACCATGTTGCCTTCTTTGTCGGCAGTGGTCAGGTAAATGGTTTCACCTGCACTAAGTTCGCCTGCTGCATATTTACCGGCCCGGTTTTCGTTTATTAGTTTTCTCCTTTCGGCTGCATAACCGTCAGATATCAATTCTTCAACAGGCACATTGGCAAAATCCATATCGGCATAGTACTTTGCACGATCTTCAAATGCCAGCTTTTTAGCTTCAACAAACAAGTGAATATGTTCTGGTGAGCCAAATCCTATACTTGAAAAATCATATCCTTCCAGAATATTCAACATTTGTAATGCGGCAATACCTTGCCCGTTGGGAGGGAGTTCCCACACATCGTAACCACGATAATTTACCGAAACCGGTTCAACCCATTCCGACTTGTGGGTTTTTAGGTCGTCGTAGCTTAAAAATCCGCCCTGATCCTGTATAAATGTCGAAATGACTTTAGCAATTTCTCCTTCATAGAAAGCATCTCGTCCGCCCGATGCAATTTTGCGGTAGGTTTCGGCCAGTAACGGATTTTTATAAATACTACCCTTTGAAGGTATTTTGCCGTTTTGGTAGTACGTTTCTTTTATATTCGGAAATCCCTTTTGCTCGTAGTACCGGATAGAACGTTCTAAGTAATACCCAATGAGTTCGGTAACCGGAAAGCCTTCTTCGGCATAAGCAATGGATGGCTTTAATATTTCCTCTAAGCTCATGGAGCCAAAACGACTGTTAAGTTCACTCCATCCGTCAACACATCCGGGAATCGATACCGGCAATGGACCATGTGAAGGTATTTTAGTAATTTTTTCTTGCTTAAAATAATCAAGTGTTAAATCTTTTGGTGAACGACCACTGGCATTCAATCCATAGAGCTTTTGTGTTTTGGCATCCCAGATAATGGCAAACAAATCGCCACCAATACCGCTTCCCGTAGGTTCCATTAAACCTAGTGCCGCGTTGGCCGCAATGGCAGCATCTATAGCGTTTCCACCTTGCTTTAAAATATCAATACCAATTTGGGTGGCTAAAGGGTGACTGGTTGCTACCATGCCATTTTGGGCCAGGACTTCGGAGCGTGATGCAAAGTTTTT
>JAQICD010000214.1 GCA_027858715.1 Prolixibacteraceae bacterium | reverse complement strand
CCACCGGCAACAGTTATCTCGCTTATGCCGGTTTCTTTGGCTGCACGCTTAAGCTTACCAAGCAGTATATCGATGATGGTTTTTTGCAACGAAGCACACAAATCATTTTTATTTTCTTCGATGTAATTCTCGTTTACCTTTATCTGGTCACGCAGATGATATAGAAAGCTGGTTTTTAGACCACTAAAACTATAGTCGAGTGCCGGTATTCGGGGCTTATTAAAGGCAATGGCATCGGGGTTTCCATCTTTGGCCAGCTTGTCGATTATGGGGCCGCCGGGGTAGGGAAGTCCCATTACTTTGGCACACTTATCGAAAGCTTCGCCAGCTGCATCGTCGATGGTTTGGCCTATGACTTCCATTTCGAGATGATTTTTCACCAAAATAATTTGCGAGTTTCCTCCCGAAACAAGCAGGCATAAATGTGGAAAAGAAGGCTGGTTATTGTCATTTTCGTTTTCTTTAATGAAATGTGCCAAAACATGTCCCTGTAGATGATTTACTTCAACTAATGGCACATTAATTGCTAATGACAGGCCTTTGGCGAATGAGGCACCCACGAGCAGCGAGCCAAGTAAACCCGGTCCGCGAGTAAAGGCAATAGCGCTGATTTTGCTGCGGTTTATGCCTGCTTTTTTTATGGCCTGATCAACCACAGGTACAATGTTTTGCTGATGTGCACGCGAAGCCAGTTCAGGAACAACACCGCCGTAATCTTCGTGAACTTTTTGCCCGGCAATAATATTCGAACGTATAACGCCGTTTTCGATTATGGCAGCCGATGTGTCGTCGCAACTCGATTCGATTCCAAGTATGATGATTTTGCTTGTGTCGCTCATTCGTAATATTATTGAATTTCCTTCAATTTTTTAGGTTGTTTTACCTGTCAAATTGATACAAATTATATTATTTTGTATATTCTTTAAAATGGGAGGGCAAAAGTATTAAAAAAACACTAAAAATAGCGGGTATTGTTGTTGCAATCATCGTAATGATGATTGCAAGTTTTTATTTAACTCTTCAAAGCCGGTGGGTGCAAACTGCTATTATATCGGTTGTTACAGGAAAAATTTCTGAAGAAACTAATGCTGATATAAAAATCAGGCGTGTTAGTTATTCGTTTTTCGATCGGCTGATACTTAACGATGTATATATCAGCGACCAACAGAAAGATACCATGTTATATGTGAAAAAAATGGTAGCTGAAATTGATTCTTTATCGTTGTCTTCTAAAAGATTATCAATTGGTACGGTTGAGTTGCAGAGCTACATTGCCAATATTGAGCGGCTCGACAGTTCAACTTTTAACTTTTCATTCCTGGTCGATTATTTTAAAAGAGAAGAAATAAATAACGTTGTGTGGCGGATAAACGGCAATGCTCTTGAGCTAAACGAAGGGTCTGTTGCGTATAACGATTCGTTGCTTGATAAAGGCGTTTCAGACTTCCTGAAACTTAGGAATGTGCATATGTTACTCGATCAGATTGACTTGAGAACCGGAGCCCGGTATTCTGCCAATCTGAAGAATCTTTCATTTGTTTCGGGAACCAATTTCAAATTGAATAATCTATCTTCTATCATTGAATATTCCGACAGCTCATTTTATCTGTCGTCAGTTAGTGGGGCATCGGCCTATTCCGAAGTATTAATCGATACCATTTCTATTGGCCTGTCTGATTTTATGAAATCGAAAGACGTCAGCGAGATCTATTTTGATGCCACACTCGACCGAATTAACGTCGGTTTTAGTGACCTCTCGTTTTTGTTTGGCGGATTTTATCAAAAAGAATTTACAACCAACCTTTCGGGGCGTGTTGTCGGTACTTTAAGCGATTTGCGCGGGCGGAAATTCAAACTTGATATTGAAAACTTTATGAACATTAATGGTGATTTTTACCTGAATGGATTGCCTGACATTTACAATACTTACATTTTTTTCGATTTAAATGAATCATTTGTTAATCTCAATGAAATAAGAAATCTTGATTTGCCCGAAAACATTCGAAGTGTAATCAACAAGCTGCCCGATTTTTTGGATAATGTGGGTGTTTTTAGTTACAATGGAAATTTTACCGGCTTTCTCGATAATTTTGTTGCATACGGAACGGCATACAGTAACCTTGGAACTATTTCAACCGATATTTCTATCAAGTCTGACGAATATGATATTTTGAAACTTGGTGGAAATTTCAAGGCTGTTGGACTTGATGTTGGGAAGGTATTCGAAAATGAAAAACTGGATAAGTTATCATTAAGTGGAAAACTTAATGGCTTTATCCGCGAACAATCGAAATACGATTTGAATTTTAACGGCACCATTGATTCTATTGATTTTATCAACTATCGGTACAGGAATATTGCCTTAAACGGAGATCTGAAAAATGAATTGTTTAATGGCAGTGTTGTAATTTCAGATCCCAACATCGACATGACCTTTGATGGGAAGCTGGATCTTGAATCAGAAAGAGCCAATTTCGAATTTGTTGCCGATATTCAGCGTATTAATTTATATAATTTGAGGCTTTGGCACGACAGTGCCTCTGTGGCTTCGGTTTTTATCGATGCCAATTTCGAAGGTAATAATATCGATGAAGTTTATGGGCAGTTAAATTTATCAGATATTCAGTACTTAAACAAGTATGATACCTTATTTGTATCATCGCTAATACTGAAAAACACCTTGAACTCAGGTAATAAATACCTTGAGCTAACCAGCGATTTACTTGATGGTGAAATGTCGGGTCAATATTCTTTTTCAGCCCTGAAACAATCATTGATGCATCTGTTCGAGCAATACATTCCATCGTCGCTTAATAAGGCTTTTCAGTCTCCGGTACAAGAAAATAATTTTACATTTTATCTCCATTTAAAAGATTTAAATCCACTGGCAAATGTAGTTAAGCCAGGGGTGTACATTGCTCCAGATATTTTGATTGAGGGGCTTTATAGTCCTGATGCAGATAAAACTGAAATGACTACACATATAGCAAATATTCGGCTAGGGAAAAGAGGGATAGAAAATTTATCTCTACGGCTTTTTTCAGAAGATAATAAGATTGTGTGTAGGACTAATATTGACAGATTGTGGCTTAATGATAAGATAAATCTATACAACCTTACCCTATTTGCCGATGCTTCAAACGATACGCTGGGGGTAGATTTGTTCTGGAATAATTACGACGAAATAACCTACAGCGGAACGTTAAAAACATCAACCAGTTTTATGAAAAGAAGTGGCAAATTACCACGGATTAATGTTGACATACATCCTTCGCAGGTTTACATTGGAGACTCGTTGTGGATAGTTGAACAAAGTAAAATTGTAATTGATTCTACAACTCTGTTTTTCGATAACATAAATGTTCATCATAACAATCAGCAGTTTAAGGTTGATGGAATAATGGCTGAGGATGAAAAATCGACTTTAAATATTCGAGCCAATCATGTTGATTTGTTACTTTTCAAACCTATGCTCGGGGAGTCTTTATTTGAAGGAGAGTTGAACGGAGAGGCTTATTTATCGAGCTTTTATCAAAAATTTATGCTCGATATGGATTTGAGCGTTAACGATTTGAGTTTTAACAATGGGCTTTTGGGCGACTTGGTTTTAAGTAGCCGCTGGGATCACCAGAAAGAAAAACTAAGTTCAGAAATATACCTGGCAAAAGGATCAGAATCGTTGCTTACTGCTACCGGTTACATCGACCCATTGGAGAATGAACTTGACATGTTTGTAGAAGCAGATCGAACACCAGTATCGGTGCTCGAAGTTTTTATGCCGCCAATTTTCTATGGTTTACACGGTGCGGTTAAGGGGAGTGTTCATGTTCATGGCAATTTTAAAGATATTATGCTCGATGGTGCACTTGACCCGATAGAAAAGGCAGGTATTGGCGTGTCGTACCTTAAAACAGTTTTAAGCTTCGAAGATGCTGTAGAGTTTAGCAAAGATTCCATCAAGTTTTCCAACTTACTTATTACCGACGAATTCGGTAATATTGGTCAGTTTAATGGAATTATCAAGCATCGTACTTTTGATGATATGTACTTCGATTTATCTATCCAAACCAATCGCTTAGTGGTTATGAACACAACCCTGGCAGATAATGAATATTTTTACGGTACGGCTTATGTGTCAGGTAATGTTGATATTGTTGGAGATGATAGTAACGTGATGATAGATGGGGATATAAGAAGTGGCAGGGGAACCAATTTGTTTATTCCTTTTGAAAGCAGTGGTAACGTTCAACAATATGATTTTATCAAATTCGTTAACAATAGTGATGATGGGGTTCAGAATGAAGCTTTCGATATTAAAACCTCCGATTTTAACCTCAATCTCGATATAGATATAACTCCCGATGCCAAGGTGCAGTTAATATTCAACTCACAGTTTGGAGATATTATCCGGGGTGTAGGCAATGGAAATCTGCAAGTGAGAGTTGATCGAAATTACAACTTTAATTTATACGGAAGCTATATTATTGAAGAAGGCGATTACTTGTTTTCCTTACAAAACCTCATTAATAAGCGTTTCGCAATAAAACAAGGAAGTACAATTGAATGGGTTGGCGATCCGAACAATGCAATAATAGACATTACATCCTTATATCGTGTAAAAACCTCATTATACGATTTATTTGTAAATAATTATGAAAATATTGACCTTAAGCGAAGGATTCCGGTTGACTGTATTATTCGTTTATCGGAAGAACTGACGAAGCCTGATATCGATTTTTCGATTGAATTACCTACCGCTGAAGAAAGGGTAAAAGAACAAGTACGGCAGGTTATTTCTACACCAGAGGAAGTAAACAAGCAGATGATATCATTACTAATGATGGGGCAGTTTTATACACCTGAAATATACGCCGGGACTCCGGCAGCAAACAATGCCGGGGTAAACCTGGTTGGTAGTACTGCCAGTGATTTAATTTTCAATCAGCTTAGTAATTGGTTGTCGCGTATAAGCAATTCATTCGATTTGGGTATTAATTATCGGCCAGGAAATGAAATATCTGATGATCAGATTGAATTGGCACTTAGCACACAATTCTTCGATGATCGGGTAACCATAAATGGTAACGTGGCCAATAATTCAAATCCAACTTCAAAAAACAGCAGCGAAATTATTGGGGATGTTGATTTAAATGTAAAACTTACTGATAATGGTAAACTACAATTGAAAGTGTATAATCGTTCAAACGACAATTTGATATACGATACGGCTCCATATACACAAGGTGTGGGACTTACATATCGAGAAGATTTTAGTACATTTGGAAGTTTGTTTGAGCGCTATACGGCTTTTATTAATCGTAAAAAGAAAATTGAGACGGAACAAGATTAAAATACAAACCAAAAGCAGAGGGCTATTCAATATTCTTTATTTATTTTGTGGCTGATTTAGTTAAATAATAAAAATGTAATACTGCCGTTATAAATTACCGGTACTAAAATAGTAGATATGATCGCATTAATTTTATTACAAGTTAATCAAGCTGTTGGTGAAGCTGCTGCAGCTATTGAGCCGGAGGGGATTTCCCTCAATTTTTGGGAACTGGCACTTAAAGGAGGCTGGATAATGATTCCAATCTTGCTATTGTCGCTTATTGCATTATTTATTTTTGGCGATCGCTATGTTGCAATACAACGTGCATCGAAGTTCGATACAAATCTGATGAATCAAATCAGGCAAAATATCCAGAACGGAAAGATTGATTCTGCCCTGGCTTTATGTCAATCAACGAACAAGCCAATTACCCGCATGATCGAAAAAGGAATTATACGTATCGGACGTCCGTTAAACGACGTAAGTGCTGCTATCGAGAATGTGGGCAACCTCGAAGTTACCAAACTCGAAAAAGGATTGCCATTGCTGGCTAGTGTGGCCGGTGGTGCACCAATGATTGGGTTTTTGGGTACGGTTATGGGTATGATTCAGGCTTTTTACGATATGGCCAACGCCGGTAACAATATCGATGTTACACTGCTTTCATCGGGTATTTATCAGGCAATGGTTACCACAGTTGCTGGTCTTATTGTAGGTATTGTAGCTTATTTTGCGTATAATATTCTGGTTTCCCGGGTCGAAAACGTTGTGTTTAAAATGGAAGCAACAACTACCGACTTTATGGATTTGTTGAACGAACCTGTATAATGTGTTATGGCAATTAAGAGAAGAAATAAAATTAGTTCAGCCTTTAGCATGTCGTCAATGACCGACATTATTTTTTTGTTGCTGATTTTCTTTATGGTTACGTCAACTTTAATAGCACCCAACGCTTTAAAGTTGCTTTTACCGCAAAGCAACAACCAAACAAAAGCTAAACCCATTACATCTATTTCGATAACCAGCGATTTACAATATTTTGTAAACAACAACGGAAACTTAACCCAGGTGCGTTTCGACGAAATTGAACCTTTTTTGCAACGTACTATTGGGCAGGGCGATGATGTGTACTTGTCGTTACATGCCGATAAGCAGGTGCCTATCGACGAAGTGGTAAAAATAATGAACATTGCCCGTCGTAATGAGTATAAAATGATTCTGGCTACAAGCCCTGAAAAATAAATTAAGCTGCTTTTGTGAGTTATTTCAGAAAACATAAAGAAGGTTTTATTTTAACGATTGTTTTTCACGCAATCATATTGCTATTGTTGTTGCTTTTTGGCTTTTTCACGCCACTTCCATTACCCGATGAAAAAGGTGTTCTGGTTGATTTTGGCAATAGCGAAACAGGGTTGGGTGAAGTTGAACCTTCGCCTAAACAGCAACCAACCCCACAAAGGCAGCAGCAAACCGAAGAGCAGACGGCACCACCAGAACCGGTACAGCCCGTAGCCGAAGAACCAGCGACGAACCAGGGTGATGAAGATCTGATGACTCAGGATTTTGAAGAAACAGCTGCTGTTGACGAGGGCAAAAAGAAAGCCGAAGAAGAAGCTCGTAAAAAGAGGGAAGCGGAAGAGAAAAAGCGTCGTGAACTGGAACAACAACGTCGTCAGGAAGAACTGCAAGAACAGCGGGAAGCCGAAGAATTGAGACGGCGTTTGGCTGAAGCCGAACAACGGCGTCAGGATAGTATTAAAAAAATTGAAGAAGCCCGATTGGCTGAGCTACGCCGAATTGCCGAGCAACGTCGTCAGGACAGTATCAAAAGGGCTGAAGAACAAGCCCGGATCGATGCAATAAACTCGCGGGCTAAGAATGTGTTCGGAAACAATACCGGGCAAAACGAAAATGGAAGCACTTCTTCGGGGCAAGGAGTAACATACGGCGATGGAAACCAGGGAACAACAACCGGGACTGCCGGAGCCGAACGTTACGGATTGGGTGGTGGTGAAGGCATATCGTTCGACCTTACAGGTCGGTCGGCAGTGAATGTTACAAAACCAACCTATCCTGGTCAGGAAGAGGGCGTAGTCGTTGTGCGTATTACTGTTGATAAATATGGCCGGGTTACCAAAGCTGAACCCGGTGTTAAAGGTTCAACTTCTATCGAATCGGTGCTTTTGAATGCTGCAAAAACAGCGGCTTTATCAACACGCTTTAACCCTGATAATGAAGCACCCGCTTTTCAAACAGGAACCATTACCTATCGGTTTGTGCTTGATTAAGAAACTGTTTAAATTTTGTTTTTGGAAGATGTTTTTAATGTATTGAGTTCTTAAACGATTCAAAATTGACGATAATAGCACCGCTATATGAGGAGATTTTGGAGAAGTGTAAGGGCTCAAGACAAAAAAACATCCCGAAGGAT
>JAQICD010000186.1 GCA_027858715.1 Prolixibacteraceae bacterium | reverse complement strand
AATGCTGAGACCGGTGAATGGGAAGTGGCTGAAGACAACAACTGGGTAAAAAACCCAAGCTTTGAGGCCGACAGGAAACAAATGCCCAGTCCGGTCAAACCTGTTCAAACAAGGCTGTTAGGATGGGAAACTAAGGTAGTTGAAGGCACCGAAATTTCACTTGATTCACTTTCGCCGGTTTTAAACCACGCAAACACACAAGAGGAGCGTAAGCTGGTTATTGGTGAAAGAAGCCTGAACATGAGTGACAGGATTGACTTTGTAAGAAAAGTACATCAAACGATCGATTCATCTCCGTATGTAAAATTTGAAAACGGCAAATATACCCTTACAGCAAAAATAAAAAACAGCGGCGGTTTTAATAAACTCGAAATGTATGCCATATCAGGAGGTAAACGTTTTGATGTAAGCGTAAAAAACGAAAATGAAACATGGATTACCATCAGTCTCGATAATATTAAAGTGCAAGATAATAAAGTTGAAATTGGCTTCCTTGCTGATGGTAAGGCCGATGCGTATTGTCTGGTGGACGATGCTTCTTTCGTGAAAGCCAAATAACGTACGGTTCAAAATTGTCTTGATTATAAAATTTAAATCAATAGTATATGTCTGCGAACAAAAAAAATCATTCATTGGGTTGTCTTAATAGATCATTCGGCGCGCCGATTAATGTGAATCCCTCTATTTTTACGTTTTTATTGTTTGTTGCATTAAGTTTTGCCTTAAATAGTAGGGCAAATGCACAGCGAACCCGTTATAATTTTAATCCCGGTTGGAAGTTGTATGTTGGAGATATAAGCGGAGCACAAAAAACCAACTTTGATGATTCCGGATGGAAAGAAATAACGCTTCCATATGCCTGGAATCAGGATGAAGCCTTCAAAAAAGACATTGTCAATTTATCAACAGGCATTGCCTGGTACCGGAAAACTTTCGTAATGCCCGAAGGCGATGAAATTGATAAAGTTTTTCTCGAATTTGAAGGGATACGTCATGCCGGTGAATTTTATGTAAACGGGACACTGGTTGGGCTTCACGAGAACGGCATCATGGCCATTGGTCTGGATGTGTCTCACCTTTTGAAGCCTTATCCTGAAGAAAATGTGGTAGCTGTGCGTACCGATAACAGTTGGGACTATCGGGAACGCTTTTATGATCAATCTTATCAGTGGAACGATAAAAATTTCAATGCCAATTATGGAGGTATTCCCAAAAACGTATATCTGCATACAACCGGGAATGTTTATCAAACGCTGCCGCTATACTCCACACTTGGAACGGTAGGGACGTATGTATATCCGAGTAATATCAATGTTCAGGAGAAATCGGCATTGATAAATGTACAATCAGAAGTAAAAAATGAAAGCCCCACAGCGGTTGTAGCCAACCTTGAAATAACCATCAAAGATCTGGATGGAAAAGAAGTAGCTCGTTTTGAAGGAACACCGCGAATGGTTTCACCGAACGGACAAATAGAACTCAAAGCCTCCGAACAGCTGTCTGATCTGGAATTCTGGAGTTGGGGTTATGGCTATTTATACACCGTTACTTCACAGGTGGTCGTTGATGGAAAAGTTGTAGATGAAGTTCCCATTCGCACAGGTTTTCGAAAAACCGCCTTTAAAAACGGAATGGTTTACCTGAACGATCGGGTGATTATGATGAAGGGATACGCCCAACGTACCAGTAACGAGTGGCCTGGCGTGGGTATGTCTGTGCCAGCCTGGCTAAGCGACTATAGCAATAAGCTGATGATTGAATCGAATGGTAATTTTGTGCGTTGGATGCACATTACGCCCTGGAAACAAGATGTGGAATCCTGCGATCGTGTTGGCCTTATTCAGGTGATGCCTGCCGGTGATGCAGAGCGGGATGCAAAAGGCAGACAGTGGGAACAACGTTGCGAAGTGATGCGTGATGCCATCATTTATAACCGCAATAATCCAAGTATTTTGTTTTATGAAGGGGGTAATGAAAATATCAGCGAAGAACACATGGCTGATTTAAAAACGATTCGTGATACCTACGATCCACATGGTGGCAGAGCGATTGGAAGCCGCGAAATGCTTGATAGTGAAGTAGCCGAGTATGGTGGAGAAATGCTTTACATTAATAAAAGTGCCGATCAACCCCTGTTTGCCACCGAGTATTCACGTGATGAAGGCCTGCGCAAGTATTGGGATGAATTTTCGCCTCCCTACCATAAAAATGGCGATGGCGGCACCGATGCTCACAATGTGAATGGCAGTAAAGTCAATAATGCATTTGTTTACAATCGTAATCAGGATTCACATGCAATTGAGAATATCATCCGTTGGTACGACTACTGGGAACAACGTCCGGGTACAGGAACACGGGTAAGCAGTGGAGGGGCTAATATCATCTTCTCCGATACCAACACACACTACCGGGGAGCGGAGAACTATCGCCGAAGCGGTGAGACTGATCCCATGCGCATTCCTAAAGACAATTTTTATGCACATCAGGTAATGTGGGCAGGTTGGGTCGATCTGGATAAACAATTGACTCACATTATAGGGCATTGGAATTACAAATCGGGAACAGTGAAGCCTATTTACGTGGTTTCAGGGGGCAAGAAAGTTGAACTATTTGTCAATGGAAAATCCAAAGGATTTGGTAAAAACTCCTATCGTTTTCTGAATACTTTCGAAGATATTGCTTGGGAATCAGGGGAAATTAAGGCGGTTTCTTATAACGAAAATAAGGAAATTGTATCAGAAGATCTGATTAAAACTGCCGGAGAACCTTATGCTATCAGATTGACAAAAATGCAATCACCAGCTGGCTTTAAAGCTGATGGTGCTGATTTGTCCATGGTAGAAGTTGAGGTAGTTGACAAAAAGGGTCAGCGCTGTCCAACAGCACTCAATGAAATTTCGTTTGATTTAAACGGAGAAGCCAAATGGGTTGGCGGCATTGCGAAAGGTCCTGATAATTATGTAGGATCAAAAACACTTCCGGTTGAGTGTGGTGTTAACCGCGTACTTATCCGTTCAACAACAAAGGCCGGAGAAATCGAAGTGAAAGCTTCAGCCAAAGGTTTAAAGAGTGCCAGCATTCAGTTCGAAACACTTCCTGTAAAAATTGTTAACGGGCTTCGTACAGAGCTGGTTTCAGAGGGTCTTCCTTCAAACCTGGAAGAAGGCCCGACACCATTAACTCCCTCATTTGTGCCAACTCGACGCACTCTCCCTATTATTTCAGCAATTGCTGGCATAAACCAGGAAAAAGCATTGTTGAGCTATGATGATAACGAAATGAGTGAATGGACAAACGACGGGAAATTGTCAACTGCCTGGATTACTTATGAGTTGGTAGAAGAATCCCGTATAGATGAAATTTCGCTTAAAATGACCAACTGGAGAAGGGTCTCGTATCCTGTTGATATTCTGATTGATGGCAAAAAGGTATGGTCAGGCGAAACAAAGCGAAGTTTAGGCTATGTATTAATTCCTGTTGAACCTACAGTCGGAAAAAAAGTGACCATTCAATTGACTGGTGCAGGTGCCGAAGAAGATGCTTTTCAGAATGTAATTGAGCTAAGCGGTAAAAAAGAACTCGATGGCTTTAGACTTCCCGAAAATGCGAATACTGAAGGTCAACTAAGAATTATTGAAGCTGAAGTACTCCAGAACATTGATGACTTAAGTAAGATTTTAAATCAATAATTAATTAAATATGAATTCTATTCTTAAAAAAATAGCAACAGTCGTCCTGATATGCCTGATTAGCATTTCATACGGCTACTCCCAGCAGAATATTATCAATCAATGGGAGGCAAAAGGAAACCCGGTAGTTACACACAAATATACCTGCGATCCCGCCGCATTGGTATATAACGATACCCTGTTTATTTTTACGGGTGAAGACGCCAAAGGAGGACAAAGAGGCTACGACATAAAAAACTGGTGTTGTTTTGCCACTACCGACATGAAAAATTTCATTGAATATGACATACCATTGTATGCTAAGGATTTCGAGTGGAACAAAGGTGAATATGCCTATGCAGGGCATGTTATTGAACGAAATGGTAAATTCTACTGGTACGTAAGCACCAACACATCGGGTATTGGCGTAGCTGTTGCCGACCGTCCTCAAGGACCTTACAAGGATGTATTGGGAAAACCATTGCTGACCAACGAAAACAGTCCGGGAAAAAGACATAGCTGGCGTACAATCGATCCGGCCGTATTCATCGACGAAGATGGTCAGGCATGGTTGTTCTGGGGCAATGGTGCATGTTGGGTCGTTAAATTAAATGAAGACATGACCTCATACGACACCGATTATGGTGTAAAAACCATTTCGATAGAGGGCGATATGGAATTCCCGTTTACCGAAGCACCCTGGCTCCATAAGAAAGACGACGTTTATTTTCTCACTTTTGCAATTGGCTTTCCCGAACGTATTGCTTATGCCGTTAGCGACAAGGTTGACGGGCCATATACTTACAAAGGTATCATCAACGAAATTGCCGGAAACAGTAACACCAATCATCAGTCGATTATTGAGTACAAAGGTAATTGGTATTTTATTTACCACAACGGTGGCATCCAAACCGATGGAGGAAGCTATAGCCGCAGCATATGTATCGACAAACTGGAGTTTGATGAAAACAGTATGTATAAACCAATTCTGATGACCACCAAAGGCGTTAATAAAATTGATTAAATTCTTAGATATGAAAAAAATTCTGACTACACTTTTAATGCTTCTAAGCTTTATAGCCATCTCTGCTCAGGGTTGGAAACCAGAAGTAAAAGAAAGCATCCCTTTGGATTCAATCCGATTGAGCGATCCCGCTATTCTGGTCGATAAAAGTACCTCAACCTATTATATGACAGGAACGGGCGGGTTGCTTTGGAAAAGTAAAGACCTTGCAAAATGGTCGGGTCCCTATGTGGTAACCCAAACAGATCCTGATTCATGGATGGGGCCACGCCCCATGATTTGGGCAGCCGAATTACATAAGTACAAGGGAAAGTACTACTACTTTGCTACTTTCACTAACAGAGATACAGTGATTGACACGGTAAAGGGAAATGCTATTAACCGGCGAGCCAGTCATGTATTGGTTAGTGAAAAACCTGATGGTCCTTATGTTCCTATGGAAGATGAAACTTATTTGCCTGACGATATTCCTACCTTAGATGGTACTTTTTGGGTAGATACCAATGAGAAGCCTTATATGGTTTATTGCGAAGAATGGTTGGTAAACTGGAACGGTACCATGGAAAAAATTGAGTTGAAACCGGATTTGAGTGGTACAACCGGGAAAAGAAAAATCATGTTTTTTGCTTATGATTCACCATGGAGCAAAGAGGAAGACCAATATGGCCGTATCATCCCCAATAAGGTAACCGATGGCCCTTTTCTGTTCCGAACACAAACAGGAAAACTGGGTATGATTTGGACGAGCTGGGTTTTCAGCGATTATGTTCAGGGTGTAGCTTATTCGGAAAGCGGTACACTGGATGGCCCATGGGTGCAGGAAATGGAACCTGTCACCCCACCAAATTTTGGTCATGGTATGTTGTTTCGAACCTTTGACGGGAAACTACTGATGTCGGTTCATAGTCACAAGGAGGTGAATGGCCGTTATGTGAGGATACCTCATCTGTTTGAGGTGGACGATTCGGGTGATAAAATCGTGGTGAAAGGTCAGTATCATCCCAATGAATATTGAAAAGAGTTGATTACCTAAAAAATGTAGAAAAAGGAAAAAGAGACAATCCGAAATGGGATATTGTTGATATAAAATATTGGGCACTTTCAAAAAAACAGTATCATGGGCCTTATACGCAGTAAGCATGGGAAGCAATGAGTGGTACAATGAGAATTGGAGATGTACTTTCGAAAATAACAGTTCCTGCACTTGTGTTAAAGGCTGACACCTCGCCGGAAGGTCGAAAAGCCAATGAGAATGCAATTACGGATCTTAAAAATGTGAAACTCGTTCATGTGGATGGAACTGGTCATAATTTGCATCACGATGATCTCGAACGAACAATAAAGGAGATTACTGAATTTCTTTCAGCATTGTAACCATTTGTCCTATTAAAGGAAACATTATTCTACCCTTATCATGAAGAATTTGCTTAAGATTATACTTTCATTTTTCAGTTAAGAGTTATGTAAAGTTGAAAAGAAAAATTTATGTTAAATCTGCGCTGAAATAAGTGATCTAATTATTAACACATTCAAATTATCTGAATTGGGTAATGTTGTAAATGAACATTTTATTGGGTATTCAGTCTTGCCTTGGTGAGCGATTTAAAATTTATGATATGAAACGCAACTTTTCAAAATTATTAGTAGCTGCATTAATG
>JAQICD010000068.1 GCA_027858715.1 Prolixibacteraceae bacterium | reverse complement strand
TGAATGCTTGTCGTCCGGCTCTGATACTGAAGTTCTCTCCTGGTTTAATTTCGGCGTAGCCCTCGAATAAGCCTATGGAATTGTTTGTGGCTACTCCCGATGAACTCCACATTGCATCGGCACCCCAAATGCGCACGTCCTGCGGTGTGAGTTTTAGTGTGAGTTTATCGGTTTTGTAGCTGAACGATATTCGTGCACGTTGCGATACTATCCCGGTTGGGGTTGCCTCTTCGGCTGCTAGTTTTTTGTAGCCGTCACGCAACTCAAAACGGTCGCGAAACTGTGCATCAATTGATATTTGGGCATTTACAATGCCATGTGAGCCTAGAATACTTAGAAGTACAATTAGCAGGGTTTGTTTCTTCATTTGAAATGTTTGTTTAAATTAACGAAATGATTCAGGTGGTTAAGTATTGTGCAAAGTTGCAGGTAACAATGCAGACAGCAAACAGCGTTTATACGTAAATAGATATTAGGCACAAAAGCGTATTGCTACGTATTAAAACGTATGTGCGCGTATTTAACCCGATATTTCCAGTTCGGCCATCAATTTACTATCAGCTTTTATTATTGTTGGTTAAACAGAAGATTATCGGTAGTGTTTGTCAGGAACTTTCATATACTTTCGAAGGATGTATTGAATAACCGTATTTCAGGATGTTGTTGCCAATTCCATGTTGTAATAAGTTAAAATTAGAAAAGTTGTAATCGATTATATTAAAATAGCCCAAAAGATTACTGCCGATATAAAAATTCTGCCGCAATTTAAAGCATACCTCAGCATGGGGTATTATCCGTTTTACACCGAAGGCGAAGAAGTGTTTTTTAGCCGTTTGTCCGAAATTATTAATGTTATTATCGATTCCGATATCCCGTATGTTTCCGATGTGCCACACGAAACATTGCATAAAATGAAACAATTGCTGGCCGCCATTAGCACTACGGTTCCATATTCTCCAAACTTATCGCAGCTTAAAAGCAATTTATTTATTGCTGACCAGCGAACACTTATAAAATATATCAATCTTCTTGAGAAAGCTGAGTTGATAACTACCCTGGGAGCAAAAGCTGTTGGGAATAAAATTTTAGGAAAACCTGCAAAAATATATCTGAACAATACCAATTTAATGTATGCTTTGAGTGGAAATAAAATTAATGAAGGTACTATAAGAGAAACCTTTTTCTACAATCAGCTTTCGCATAACTACGAAGTTGCTTATCCTAAAACCGGCGATTTTTATGTTGATAATCAATATACTTTCGAAATTGGAGGAAAGAACAAAACGGCAAAGCAAATAAAAGATAGCCCTAATGCTTATGTGGTATCCGATAATATTGAAACAGGTTTTGCAAACCATATTCCGCTTTGGCTGTTTGGGTTTTTGTATTGAAACAATTCTCAAACTTCTACCATCCCGTTTTTTATAGCATACATTACAAGCCCGGCCGTCTTTTTTGTGCCTGATTTTAAAATAAGAAGAACTTTATTTTATTATTTCTAATCCTTTAATTCTGTTGAAATGTTTGTCGTTTAATGTTGCAATAGGTATGTTATGCGACAGCGCAGTTGCCCCAATTAAAATATCCGCTAAATCAATCATTTTATTTGACTTTAACAGATCCAGATATATAGCTATTGCATTCTCAGAACATTCCCTGTCAAATGGAAGAATACGTAGATTTTCTGTTAATTTTTCCCAATAATCAACATGTGATTTTCTGTTGCCAATACCTATTTCGTAATAGGTAATTGTCGATATACATAGAATATTATTTGTTTTTGCTAAACTGTAGAAAAGTGTTTTTTCTTTATCATTCTTGCGAAATAATTCAATCAGTATTGAAGAATCCAATAAAATCATGCTATCCTTGATTTGTTAAAATGAATCCTTGCTTTGGTATAATCATCGATTTCGGAATCAGTCCACGTTGGAGCTTGCAGAATCAATTTTTGTAACGATATTTCTGATTCGTCAGTAGCTATCTCAGATTGTAATGTATTAGTCAACTTTTTAATGTCTTCTTTGGGAAGTTGTCTAATCAGTCTGAGTATCTGATAATAATTTATATCTAATCTTAATTCCATAAATCAATTCATTTGAAACAAAGATATAAAATTTCATTTAGAAATGAATCAACTGTTTAGACTGAATCCGAGAACATTTGGCTGATAATAATGGTATTTTTTATGCGAAAACTGAGTAAATTCAATGTTTTATTGTGCTTTGCCTGTGTGTTATTTACACTTCAACTACTCCGTTCTTTATAGCATACATTACAAGCCCTGCCGTGTTTTTTGTGCCCGACTTTGAGAGAATATTTTCACGGTGCTTGTCAACCGTGCGCTTGCTGATGTTAAGTACATCGGCTATTTCCTGGTTCGATAGCCCTTTGCATATTTGATACAGCACCTCCGTTTCGCGTTCGCTGAGGTTGGTGTTTTTTGCAGGCTGATTTTTGCGGTTGATGTTGTTGAGCAATCCGGAAAGTATTTCCTGTGAAAAATAATTTTTACCGGCCATTACATTTTTTATTGAGGCTTCCACATCGTCGATGCCAGAATTTTTTAGGATGAAGCCTTTGGCGCCGGCTTCAATCATGCGGGTGTAGTAATCTTCTTCGCCGTACATCGAAAGGGCTATAATGTTTGTGTCGGGGTAGCGTTTTAATACTTCCCCTGTTGCCTCTATACCATCAGTTTCGGGTAGGTCGATATCCATAAAAATGATGTCGGGTGTATCGTGTTCAAGCAGCTGAAATAATTCCTGTGCATTGGCTGCCAGTTCTACTTCAGAAACATAATCGAGGTTGCTAAGCAGCAGTTGCATGCCTTCTCTGAAAAGCTGGTGGTCGTCAACTAATATGAGCGAAATGTTTTTCATGCTAACTGATGTTTATGCTAATTTTAACTTGTACACCTTCGTCAGGGCTTGTAAAAAAGTTGTATTGGCCGTTGAGCGATTTAATGCGCGATTTGATGTTCGAAAAGCCTTGTCCGTTTTTGGCAAAGTTATTCTCTTTTAAATCAAATCCATCTCCATCATCAATATATTCCAGTGATATTTTGTGGTCGGTTTTCAAAATATCAATATAAATATTGTTGGCATTGGCATGTTGCAAAGAGTTCGAAATTAGCTCGCATACAATCCGGTAAAGTACCACTTCGATGTTGTATGCAAAGCGTTCACCTTTGATATTGCTTGCGAATTTTATTTTTGGATTGTCGATAATATTCAGTTTCCCGATAAATGATTTTATAGCCTTATGCAGTCCGAAATTATTCAAAACATGTGGGCTTAGGTTGTTCGATATTTCTTTGAGTGTTATTACTGATTCTTCAATCAGTTTTTCGGCATTAATAATAACCTTGTCGTTTGTTTTGTCGCTGTTTCGCTTGGCCGAAATCGCCATTTTTACCGATGATAGCAAAGGGCCAAGGCCATCGTGCAGCTCTTTGGCAAAGTGTTGCCGTTCTTTTTCTTCGGTTTTGATGATGGCCGAAAGTACTCTGGCTTCGTTTTGTTTGCGCAACTGGTCGAGTTGCTTTTGAAGGTTGAAAATTCGGCGTACAAAAGCAAGGCTAAGCAGCATGATTACCGATATAGCAACACCTGTCCAGCTACTAAGCATTTGCGAAGTAAATTTGTAGTCGAGGTTGTAAATTTCAAAAAGCTCAAAAACCCGGCGGAAAGCCATCAACAGGAAAGCGAGTGATATTAACCACCAGGCAATGTTTGTACGGGTTCGTTTTACAAGCGACAGCGCAATAATTGCAGCACCAAATTGTAGAATAACCGATAATATCAGGGCAATCTTAATGGCCATGGTTCAATGGGTTTATTTTGCGAATTTAGATAAAATCGAGTTTTATGTCATTATTTATCAACGAAATAATAATTGAACCAAATTTGCTTAGTCTTTGTTATAGCTGAATTTTTGAAGGATGTGTCCCATACGATCACGTTTGGTTTTCATGTAGAATTCATTGTGTTCGTTGGGTTCTATCTCAATGGGCAGATTCTCAACTACCTGTAAGCCGTATCCTTCAAGACCAACACGTTTTACGGGGTTGTTCGATAGTAAACACATTTTGCGAACACCAAGGTCGCGAAGTATTTGTGCGCCAACACCGTAATCACGTTCGTCGGGTGCGAAGCCCAGGTGTTCGTTTGCTTCAACGGTGTCGAGACCGTCTTCCTGCAGCTTGTAGGCTCTGATTTTATTCAAAAGGCCAATTCCGCGTCCTTCCTGGTCGAGATAAACAATTACACCTTTGCCGTTCTTTTCAATCATTTCCATTGACTTATGGAGCTGTTCGCCACATTCGCAGCGCAACGACCCGAATATGTCGCCGGTTACACACGAAGAGTGCATACGTACCATAACATGCTCGTCAGATTCCCATGTTCCTTTTACAAGTGCCACATGCTCTTTGCCATTCGATTTCTGAAGATAAGGAATAATTGTAAAATCGCCGTATTTGGTTGGAAGCCTTGCAGCCTCTCCTCTTTTTATCAAACTTTCCTGCTCAATCCGATAGGCTATAAGGTCGGCAATAGAAACAACTTTCAGATCGAATTTTTGGGCAATTTCGAGCAGTTCAGGCAGGCGTGCCATTGTGCCGTCGTCGTTCATCACTTCAACCAGTATTCCGGCAGGTTCAAGACCAGCCATGCGAGCCAGGTCAACGGCAGCTTCGGTATGTCCTGAACGGCGCAGGACTCCACGATTTTTGGATCTGAGCGGGAAAATATGTCCGGGACGACCCAGTTCTTCGGGTTTTGTGTTTTTATCGGCAAGCAATTTTATGGTTACCGATCGGTCGTATGTCGAAATGCCGGTAGTTGTACCATGTCCCAGTGCATCTACCGAAACGGTGAACGGTGTTTCGTGCAGCGAAGTGTTTTTTCCAACCATCATTTCCAGCTCCAGCTCGTCGCAGCGTTCCTCTGTTAACGGCGCACATATAAGGCCACGACCTTCCTTGGTCATGAAATTTATTATTTCGGGTGTCACCTTCTCTGCTGCTGCTATAAAGTCACCTTCGTTTTCTCTATCTTCGTCGTCAACAACGATTATTATCTTGCCATTTCTTATTTCTTCAATGGCTTCCTCGATTGTGTTTAACTTATTTTTGAAGTCGTTCTGTTGGTTTCCAGACATTTTATTTTACACCTTTTAGTGATTTAAAAAACCCGATTAACAACGATAGGTTCATTGTATAAAAATGGGTTACGAACCGCAAAAGTACGACATGAATTCCAATTTTCTTAAGAAAGATGTCAGCAATTACTGAAAAAGTAACAATAACTTGTATTAGCAAGGTGATTTGATAGAGAATTGAAACATTGAATAAAAAGAGATTGGAGATGAAGGCCGCAAGCATAAAGAAAGGACCAAACCAACGCAAAACCTTATGCGAGAAAAAACAAAAACCGGCAGGTCTGAAAATATTAATCCAAAGACTGAAAAAATGCCATAAGTTTTGAAAGTTTCCTGAGCCGATGCGAATTTTTCGCTTAAATTCAATGGACAGATTGTTTGATACATCTTCGTAAACAACAGCTTTAACGTTGTTGATGGTCATTTTTCCTTTTCGCAGTACATTCATACATATGAAAAAATCATCTACAAGGTAGTTTGATGGCACCGGTGTGAAAAGTTCCCGGCGTATGGCATAGCAGCCACCAAAGGGACCTATCATAGTCCCAAATGTTCTGCTTTCGAGCGATTTAACATGTACCTCGCGCGAGATGTATGATTTTTCCTGGAATGAAATCCCATGTCGATTTATTCCGTAGTTTTTCATTTGTGTGTCAACCAATCCGACACGTTCGTCAAAAAAACATTTAATCAGTTCGGGCAGCGTGTCGTGCTGCAGCAATACATTTGCATCGGTAAGAACTAATATCTCGCCGGTGGCTTTTTGTTCCAACTGGTTGATGATATTTATTTTCCCCTGTCTATGCTTGAATATAAAGCTGTGCAGGTTCTGGTATTCTCTTGAGAGCTTTTCGAGTATTTCGTTGGTGCCGTCGGTTGAATTGTCGGAGCCGATGAATACCTCGATCTTTTCAGCCGGGTAGTCAGTGTCGTATAGACTTTCAATTTTTTGCCTGATGATGCTGCTTTCGTTGTAGGCAGCAATCAGCACCGAGATTTTGGGTAGCTCCTGCATGTTATTGACATCTTCCAAAGGTAGTGACCTTTGAATCCACAATGTGAATTGTAAAATCAAAGGATATAGCACATACGAGTGGGCAATAGCTACTACCGAAAGCCAGAATATAACCTGAAATGTTATCATTTAATATGTTGCTTGTAAAATGTTGTCAGCTTTTCGATGAGCTTCCGGTTATCGTAAGCCAACTGTGCAAATTTTTGAGCTTTTCGTCCGGTTGCAATAATTTTTTCCTTGTCGGACAACAACTCCACAGTCATTTTCGAAAACTGCTGGTGGTTTTCAGCAATAAACAGATGTTCATTATTGATTGCATTTATACCTTCGCAGCCCACTGGCGTAGTGACGATACATTTCTGATGCATCATCCCTTCGATAATTTTGACACGCATACCGCTGCCCGATAAAAGCGGGACGATAAATATTCCATTTTCCTGCATTAAAATAGCTGCATCTTTAACTTCACCTTCGTATTCGATATTCGGGTATTTGTTCAATTTTTCAGTTAACCAATCAGGCGCATTGCGTCCGGCAACTTTCAGTATGACTTCCGGCTTTTCGTTCAGAATAGTATGCCAGCATTGGTCTAAGAACCAGAACAAACCTTCCTGGTTGGGATACCAGTCGAGTGCTCCAATAAAAAACAGATTGTTAATGTTTTTGGGTTTTTCGGCTGGTGTTGTGTTATTTATATCAAAGCCCGCGGGAATAGTAAGGGCAGGTTTATTGTTGCCCATTTGGTTTAACCTTTTTTCGTCGCGCTTTGTAATAGGTATTATTGTGTCGTAAGTGTTCAGCGCATCTGTCTCGAACCGTTTGAGCCGGGAAGTGAGTATTTTAAGATACAGCCTTTTCATCCCTTTGCTTTGAGCCACTGTGCGTTCCCATATCTCGTGTTCGATGTTATGACTGCGGTAGCTAACGAGTGCGTTGCTGTATTTGCGGATGGTACTGATGTACGGACATAAATAAAGGCCTTCGAGTTGTACAATATCAAATTTAGTAGTTTGTAAAAGCGCCTTTAGTTTTTTGCGAAAGGTATTATTAATGAATCGTTGTGCATTGTATGGTAATCGTGAGCTAATGAGGTTCGCCAGAGCTTCAAAAACTGAAATCTTAGCAGGAACTTCAACCAGGTGAAAAATGATGTTAGAGGTGATGTCGGCCGGTAACTCAAAGGGAGATATGTGGTGTTTGCTGGTGTTCATTGCCAGAACTGTTACATTGTGCCCGTTTTCGGAAAAGGCTTTAATCATCGACATGGAAGCAATTGAGCCGCCATCTTTTGGCGGGTATGGAGTTTTGTTATTTAAGAACAGTATCTTCATCATTGTGTTTTCCCGAAGGTTTTAAAAACCTAAAAATGTTTATTGATTTTATGAGTCGGTTATACGTTTCTTTATTCAGCAATAAAGAATCGGTAACGGCCTGATGGGTTAATATCATTCCGATTACCAGAAATACAAAAGAAGGAAGCCATACTACCATATCAACCCGCCATACACCTTCGCGAGCTACTTTTTCGCCAATTACTATCGATAAATAGTAAGTTATGAATAGCAAAATAGAAACAACTACCGGCATACCGAAGCCTCCTTTTCGGATAATTGCACCCAGCGGGGCTCCGATAAAAAAGAACATCAGGCAGGCAAATGACAATGAATATTTTTTATGCCAGGCAATCAAATGTTTGTTAATCCATACCATGCGGTTGTATAAATCGGACTGATATTGTAATAAAACACGCTGATTTTGTTGTGTTATACGTTGGGCTGTGTTGAGAACGACTTTTTTAAGCGATTGGTTGAGCGATGCATATATAGTATCAATATGAAATTGCGAGGTGTCGGGCAGAGGTTTTTCTACCTGCATGGTGTCGGGGGCATAAGCATTAGAGACTACAGCATCTAGTATTTCGTTGTATTTCAATCCTTTAGACATTACTTTTTCACGCGACTTGTATTTGTTATTTAGGGTGTCGATTGTGGCGGCTAGCGCTTTGTTTTTCAGTGTGAGATAGTTGTCTTTGAAATAATCTTCATTGGCGCGTTTCAGGTTGAAATCTTTTACACTTATAACTACTTTTTGATATTTGAAAGTTTCACGTCTGAACGGTTTTTTGTCTTTGGATTTTCGATTTTCTGTGCGAACATCATTATAGCTAATGCCGCTGTAAAGGTCGAGTATCATATATTGTTTGTCATCCGACATATTTACATAACCTGAATCGGCAATAATAACACTATTGTTGCCTTTTTGGCCGGTGTGATCGTAAATCATAAGCCCCTTTAGAAGTTTCGAGTTGTTTTCGCGTTCACGAACCTTTATGCTGTATCCGTCGATTTCGTTCGAGAAAATACCTTCTTTAATAATCATTTCGGGGCGCTGCTCCTTAACGCTCCAAAGCAAGGCCTGAAACTTTGCATTGGTAACTGGTATGGCCTGATCGGCCAGAAAAAAAGCGAAGAGTGTAATGAGAACATTTACATAAACAAGCGGTCGCATAATTTTAAGCAACGATACTCCACTGGCTTTGATGGCAAGCAGCTCGAAGCGTTCGCCCAGATTGCCGAAGGTCATAATTGATGCCAACAGCACCGCCAATGGAAGCGCCATAGGTACCAGACTCATCGATGCATACGAAATCAATTCAATTATGATAGCTGTTTCCAGACCTTTGCCCACCATATCGTCGAGGTATTTCCATAGAAATTGCATGAGCAATACAAAAACACTTACGAAAAATGTAAGCAAAAACGGACCGATAAAACTTTTTATAATATATGAGTTAAGCTTGTTCATTCATTAATGATGTATTATAAACATGCAAAGCTAAAAAATATGGTTTGATATGGCAGAATTTTAAACCGAAAAACTCACATAATCGGTTGCTGTTTGCAAATGAATGCTGGCAGTCATTGTAAGAAATTACGAGCCGATAAGATGTTTTAGGGTGGTAACTTGCGAATCCCATAACGAGCGTGTTTCTTCAAGTTCATCTTCATCGGAAAAGTCGGTTACCAGAAGAGAAACGTCGCCGGTTAGTTCATCGCGGGTGATTTTAAATTCAAAATATGAATCGTCGTCGAGCCAGTTAAAGCGCACTATGAGATTTTCCTTTTTTAGAACAAGTTCAGCCTCTTGTCCTGTGCCGTCCCACATAAAGGTGTATTTTTTCCCGCTAACCAAAACGTTGTCGGCAAACCACTCGCTGAGCCCCGAAGCCGTACTGAGTCTATTGAACAGCACCTTAGGGGAGCAGTTAACTACATATTCCATTTCGAGTTTTTGTTTGCTCATGGCTAAATTGTTGAGTTGATATTGTTGCAATATATCAATTAACTTTTAAAATACCAATATTGAACAAATTTTGGGAAAAATAAAAATGTGCTGAAAATGTTTAGGCGTAAAGATAAAAACTTCTATATTTGCACCGCCTAAGGAAAACGGGGCATACGTTATTATTTATTTTAAATGGCGAGGTAGCTCAGCTGGTTACAGCGTCCCGATCAAAATCGGGAAGTTCGGCGGTTCAAGCTCCCACATTTGAAATAAGATTGAAATAATGTCGAGGTAGCTCAGCTGGTTAGAGCGTCCCGATCAAAATCGGGAAGTTCAGCGGTTCAAGCCCTCCACATTTGAAATAAAGTTGAAATAATGGCGAGGTAGCTCAGCTGGTTAGAGC
>JAQICD010000027.1 GCA_027858715.1 Prolixibacteraceae bacterium | reverse complement strand
ATTGAATGTGGCGATAAAATTGCCCTTACACCACCAATGGGATGGAACAGCTGGAACTGTTTTGCCCAGGAGGTTTCTGCCGATAAAGTAAAAAAGGCTGCCAATGCAATGGTGGAAAGCGGTCTTATTAACCATGGATGGACGTATATTAATATTGATGATTTTTGGAATAATCACCGCGATTCAGATGACCCGTTATTGCAAGGAGAATTGCGCGATGTAAATGGCCAGATGAATACGAATGAAAGGTTCGGGGATATGAAAAAACTGGCAGATTATGTACATGATCTTGGCCTTAAAATTGGACTATATTCGAGTCCCGGTCCTTGGTCGTGCGGTGGTTGTGCCGGTAGTTTCGGACATGAAGAACAAGATGCAAAAACATTTGCCGAATGGGGTTTTGATTACCTAAAGTATGACTGGTGTAGTTATGGAAATGTAATTAATGGTTTACCTGATAACGACCCGTACAAGGTTTCATCATTATCGTATAATGGGGGCGGTGAGCTGAAAACAGCTCAAAAACCTTTCGAGATTATGGGAGAATACCTCCGTGAACAACCAAGAGATATAGTTTACAGTATTTGTCAGTACGGTATGTCTGATGTATGGAAATGGGGTGGTTCTGTTGGTGGAAATAGCTGGCGTACCACAAACGATATTACCGATACCTGGAAAAGTGTAAGTGGAATTGCTTTGGATCACGAAAAATCAGCCCCATGGTCTAAACCCGGAAA
This sequence comes from Prolixibacteraceae bacterium, assembly GCA_027858715.1. Taxonomy (GTDB): domain Bacteria; phylum Bacteroidota; class Bacteroidia; order Bacteroidales; family Prolixibacteraceae; genus Roseimarinus. The sequence continues at coordinate 4,219 of JAQICD010000027.1, read as the reverse complement.
TTGGAATGATCCCGATATGCTTGTAATCGGTTATGTTGGCTGGGGGAATACGCATCCCAGCAAGCTTAAACCCGACGAGCAGTATCTGCACATGAGCCTGTGGAGTTTGTTTGCCGCACCGCTATTGATAGGCTGCGATATGGAAAAACTCGATGATTTTACTTTAAACCTGTTAACAAACGATGAGGTAATTGCTGTCATCCAGGATCCTTTGGGTGAACAAGCTACTTGTGTTCATACCATTGGCGATTTGCGCATTTACGTAAAGAAACTTGAAGACGGAAGCCGGGCTGTTGGCTTTTGTAACTTTGGTTTAGAAATATTAGATATCACTTACAATGAATTTAATAAGTTGGGCATTGAAGGAGAGCAAACGGTACGTGACCTTTGGAGACAAAAAGATATTGAAAATATTAAAACAGATAAAGATGAACTGGCACTAAAAGTACCTGCTCACGGCGTTCTCTTATATAAATTCACGCACTCAAGATAAAAAGAGACTAAAAATAATATGAAGCCAATTAAATATATCATTATGAGAAAAACATTTATTCTACTTTTGGGTATAATATGCTTTACTGCTTTAAATGCCCAGGATCGTCAACCTCATCCATTTATTGAAAACCCGGCAATACAGGGGATCAATAAAGAGGATGCACGTGCCTCTTTTGTTAGTTACGAAAACAGGGAAGCTTCTTTGAAAGATGATAAATCTGAATCTTCACGAATGCTTAATTTGAATGGAACCTGGAAATTCAATTTTGTAACAGGTATGTCAAATCGTATTGATGATTTTGCTGCTTCCGGTCACGATATCTCTGGTTGGGATGAAATTGAAGTGCCTTCTAACATGGAAATTCAAGGCTACGGGATTCCCATTTATACCAACGTTGGGTACGAGTTTTACCCGGCATGGAATTTTAAGCCTCCGTATGTAAACGACCTGGAAAAGAATAATATAGGATATTATCGACGCGATTTTATGATACCACAGGATTGGGATAACGAACAGGTGTTTGCGCATTTTGGCTCAATTAAATCGGTAGGTTTTGTTTGGGTAAACGGCCGGGAAGTTGGCATGAGTAAAGACAGCAAAACACCGCAGGAATTCGATATTACCGAATACATTAAACCCGGCAAAAATACAATTTCCGTTGAGGTTTTTCGCTGGAGTGATGCTGCTTATCTTGAGTGTCAGGATTTTTGGCGCTTAAGTGGTTTACCGCGCAATGTTTATGTGTATGTCCAGCCAAAGGTGCGCTTGCGTGATTTTTATGCAAAAGCTACGCTTGATAATACTTATACCAACGGAGTATTTGATCTCGATGTGGAATTGAAAAATCATACCGGGCAGAAAGTTTCCCGATTGGTCAGTTTTGAAATCCTGGATGGTACAGGTAAATCAGTTGCTTCAGAGTCTGCCAAAATTGATATTGCTGATTCTCTTGGTATGCTGAATTTTAAAGCCACTATTCCAAACGTGAGGACATGGAGTGCCGAAACACCTAATCGATATACCTTATTGTTGAATGTTGAAGACGAAACAGGTAAAATAACAGAAGCAACATCGGTTGATATAGGGTTTCGTACCAGCGAAATTAAGAATGGGCAATTCATGATCAATGGAATGCCGGTTTTGTTAAAAGGGGTTAATCTTCACGAGTTTAATCCAAATACCGGACAGGTGGTTAGCAGGGCCGATGTGATTCGCGATTTGGAGAGGATGAAACAACTTAATGTTAATGCCATTCGTACAAGTCATTATCCCCAGCCCGACTTTTTTTATGAACTGACCGATAAATATGGTTTTTACGTGGTGAACGAAGCCAACATCGAATCGCATGGCATGGGGTACGACAGGGCAAAGGGCAAGAGCCTGGCCAATAACCTCGCCTGGACCGAAGCTCACTTATTCCGTACCCGCAACATGTTCGAGCGCGACAAAAACCATCCGTCTGTGGTTATTTGGTCGCTTGGAAACGAAGCAGGCAATGGTTATAACTTTTACAAAACTTATTTGTTTATCCGCAGCCGCGACAAAATGAGACCAATTCAATACGAACAATCGGGGCACGAATGGAACACCGATATTGTTTGCCCGATGTATGCTAAACCACAACACATCGAACATTACGCCAAAACATATACCGATCGTCCGTTAATTCTTTGCGAATACGAACATGCAATGGGCAATAGCGTAGGTAACATTAAAGATTATTGGGAAATTATCGAAAAATACCCACAATTACAGGGTGGCTTTATATGGGACTGGGTCGATCAGGGATTGGCCGATGAAAACGAAAAAGGTGAATTCTGGGCCTTCGGTGGTGATTATGGCCCTGAAGGAACACCTTCTGATGGCAACTTCTGTATAAATGGGGTCGTTTTGCCCGACAGGAGCCTTAAACCGCATAGTTACGAAGTAAAACATGTGTATCAGAACATTGGGTTCATACCCGAAAACCTTGCAGAAGGTCGCATCAAACTTGTAAACAAATACTTTTTTACCAATTTGTCGAAATTCGATTTCAGCTACGAATTGTTGGCCGATGGCAAAGTGATTTATAGTAACAAACTAGCTGTTCAGGATATTGCTCCCGGAAAAGCGAAAACCATAAATGTAGATTTGAATGGCATTTCTGCTGAACCCGGTGTTGAATATTTTGTGAACTTAAAAGCGAAAACCCGGAATGCTGAAGGTTTATTACCTGCAGGCTGGGAGATTGCTTCTGAACAACTTAAACTGCCAATAGAAAAGCCCGAAATTCAATTCGATATGGCTAAGGCCGAAAAAGTTAGTTATAACGAAGGTGATGTTATCGAAATTGAAGGAAAAGGCTTTTCAGTAAATATTGACCGTAAATCGGGTGTGATTACTTCCTATAAAAGCAAAGGAAAAGAATTATTGCTAAACGGGTTTGGCCCCCGTCCTGCATTTTGGCGGGCACCTACCGATAACGATTATGGCTGGCGGATGCCAAGGGTAGCACATCTTTGTAAGGTAGCTTCGGAACAAACCCCGCTTGCCAAAAGTGTAACAACCAAACAATTGGGCAATACCGTTCAGGTTGAGGTTGTTTATAAGTTCGATTCAATACAATCGACATGGAAAACACTTTATACTGTTATGGGAAATGGTGTAGTGAAAGTTGATAACCAGTTGGTAACCCAAGGCGATAAAGTTCAGGTTTTTCCCCGCGTGGGGATGAAAATGCAACTGCCCCCGGCGTTGGAGCATGTTGAATATTTAGGCCGTGGGCCGTGGGAAAACTACTGCGACCGTAATACCTCAACTTTTGTTGGCCGATATAAAACAACTGTGGCCGGGATGCATGTGCCATACATCCGCCCGCAGGAAAACGGTCATCGTACTGATGTGAGGTGGTTGGCACTTAAACGTAACAATGGCAGCGGCCTATTAGTAATAGCAGACTCTCTGATTGAATTTAACGCTTTGAATAACACGGTAGAGGACTTTGATGCAGGTCAAAACAAAGACAGAAACTTACAGCATGCTAACGATGTAAGCCCCCGTGATTTAGTTGAATTGCATATCGATTACCGCATGATTGGCGTTAGTGGCGATGATAGTTGGGGCGCATGGCCGCATGAACCTTATCTCATCAGGCCAAGTGCTGAGGGGCATCAATACAGTTTTACATTGGCTCCTTTTACCTCGGCGAAAGAAATGGAGAAATATACTAACATGAAATTTTAACTTTATTAATCACAATTTATGAGGCTAATTATTTTATTCATTATAAGCTTTTTCATGGTTTGCTGTCAACCAAAGACGGTTAAAAACTTTGCAAAAGAAGAAAACAGGGTAGTTGTTAATACTGCCAATGGTTCGCTTGCCATTTATCCGGTAGCCGATAATGCTGTAAGGGTGAAGTTTTTTGAAGGAGATGAAAAACCTGTGCCTGAGTTTGTGTTTACAAAAGAATATCAGGTGCCTGAATTTGAAGTTTCTGAATCAGGGAAAAGTATCACGGTTTCTCTTCCCAAAATGGATGTTGATGTAAACCGTAAAACCGGTTATTTGACTTATTTCGACAACACAGGAAAGATTATCCTAAGCGAAAAGGTTGGGTCGAGGATGCTTAAACCCGACTCTGTGATGGGCGAACCTTGTTACTTTGTAGAGCAAAGCTTCGAATCACCTGCCGATGAAGCCATTTTTGGATTGGGGCAATTTCAAGACGGAAATTATAATCTG
>JAQICD010000060.1 GCA_027858715.1 Prolixibacteraceae bacterium | reverse complement strand
CCTACAATCACAAAAATATCTGCCTTTTCGGCAATGCGCATTGCTTCCTCGATAGCTGGTACCGGCTCGCCAAACCAAACCACATGCGGACGCAACTGGCTTCCCTTTTCGCATTTCTGTCCAAATTTCAATTCCCAGCCGTCAATGTCGTAAATTAACGACGGGTCAACAGAGCTTCTGGCTTTTTTAAGTTCGCCGTGCAGGTGCAGCACTTTTGAACTGCCGGCCTGTTCGTGCAAATCATCTATATTTTGTGTGATAATCTCAACATCAAAATGCTTTTCAAGATCAGCTAGTTCGTAATGTGCCTTGTTCGGTTCGCACTCGTACAACTGTTTGCGCCTGTCGTTGTAAAATCGCATTACCAATTCCATATTATTCTGCCAGGCCTGGGGTGTTGCAACCTCTTCCACATCATACTCCTCCCATAACCCGTTCATGTCGCGGAACGTTTTAATGCCACTCTCCTGACTCACTCCTGCACCCGATAAAACAACCAGTTTCTTCATATTGATAAACATTATAAAGCACCCCAAAATAGCAAAAAAGAATTTCTTGTAAAAGTTACTTGATGGTTATAAGTAGTGTCAATAATGCTTTTCATAAAATGACTGATAACCATTAATATCCTTTTCTTGCTTAAAGGTTACAAGGTTTTCAATACCCATAACATAGCTTTTATGGTTGGCATTACGCAATGCCATTTTCACACGGCTATCGTTGTTCGCAGTGTTGTGATAGCGTTGAGCTTCATCTTTATTGCCTAACCCGGAAACAACCAGCAGGATTCTGAAATCATCAAAATCTTCAGTATTGATTTTTATATCTTTTCCGCTGAACTGCATGGTGTTCATGCGTCGCAGGTAGGTAATAAGCAGATTTTGATTTGATCCGTTTTTCGGAAGCACATAAACCACATTGTGCATCGCTTCGGCATCAAACGTATATTCTCCTTCATATTGAGGCTTGCTTTCCGGCTTTTGTGTAGCAGCTTCGCTTTGTTCTTCATTCCTTTCGGCCAAGGTTTCTGTTTCTTGTGAAGAATCTGAAGGCTCGCTTTCAGAAGTAAGAGTATCTGCTTTTTCCTCAGATTCCTGCTCCTGCTCTTTTACCTGCTCCGTGTCTGTGCCTTCAGTTTGCTCCGTGCTTTGTGCATCTACTGGTTCGTTCGTCTTTGGATCGGATATATTTTCTTCCTTTTCGGGTGTTGTTGTTTCAGGCTCTGTTTCTTTTTGGGGTTCATGCTCAGGGCCAGGCACTTTGCTGTATATATAAAATCGACGGTAATAGTCATTCCAGGCTTCTACGTTGTTGGTTTCACGTAACTTTTTTAGGTTGTTTTCACCAATAACAAACGTTTGGTAATCGACATCTTTAACCGGTTCGAAAAGCGACGCATTTTCATCTACTTTGTTTTTATATAAAAGTGCATCGTATGCATCATTAAATTGCGAAACCAACAACAGTGTTTGTTCCTTCAGATTCAAGGGAACTACCCGCAAGCGTTTGTTGCGATGGTTTTCAGCATTATATCTAACAAAGTTGCGCATTAGAAATCCTGTACGAAAGCGTGCTTCGTTAATCAGCAGCATAAACGAGTGTGGCTCGGCATAATTCAACTCATAGATTTTTTCGGCAGCCTCTGGTACTTCGTACAATGTTTCGTCGGCTTCAACCACTACAAATTCACCTTGATCCTGTAATTTTTTAGTTTTATCTTCTCTCAGTTTGGCCATAAGTTCTTCAGGCGATTCCAGGGCATCCTCCGGGAACTCGCCGGAGGTGTGTATGCTGTAGTTTTTTACAAAAAACTTCAGGTAATTGTCGTACGATCGGTTGCTTAACATTTCGCGGAAATTGTTGTTCGATACTACGAAATTGTAAAACTTTTGTCCGGCAAGTGTTTTGAAAACTTCGGGTTTGCGAATTATCGACAAGAAGTAAATTAAAGCCGATTCCTTATCGAAAAAATTCCGAACCACAATCAGTTGGATCTCGCTGTTCAGATTTTCTGTTTCAATATCAAAGTCGAGAGATGTGTAATGATCGAGGTTGTAATTGGCTATGTCAAATTTCAACCTATTTACATCAATTTTCTCAGAATTAGGGAATGCTATTACAAAATAATGAAGCAGTTCGGTATCAGTATCCCATTTCTGGTTAGCCACAGTATCGGCATTTTCCTGTGCGGCGGCAATAATTTCAAGATTTTTTATAACGTCGTTTAGGTATCCGGTCTCAACCAGTTCTTCGTAATTCTCCAGTTTTTGTTCTTCAACAAGGGTAAGTATCTGTTTTGCCAACGGTGTTGGTTCAGCACCCGGAAACCTGCTGATGTAGCTTTTTAGCGAGTCGGCAAACTGGGTGTTTTTATAGTTTCGCGAGCCAGCAACTACACTTATAAACCTTGCTTTCGATTTTAAGTCGGCATCGGGTTGCATGGTTAGTACCATGTTGCTGTATCGGTTGGCCGCGTTGAAATCGCGACGTGCATAATTCATAAAAGCCTGACTATACAACTGATTCATGCTATCTTTACGGGCTTCTTCTTCAATAAAGAAGTTGGGATTGATAAGGTATTTCGCGTAATTCGATTCTGGGTAATTGTCAATAATCAGTTCTTTATAATAACTTGCACTGTCGGGATTCGATGTTTTTTCATACAAATCCCATAAATAAAAATAAGCAGGCAATTCATACATGTTGCCAGGGTATCGTTTGTTCAAATCCTTAAAGCTTTCTATCGAACGCTCAAAGTCGTTGAAATCATCTCTGAATATATTTCCGGAATTGAACAACGCGTCGCGGATTTTATTATGCGATACAGTCATCAGCGAGTCGGAATTGGGGATGTCCTGCATATAAAATTCGCGGGTCGTGGGATCGTCAATGCGAGGTTCTTCGGCTTCAATCAGTTCATCCAGCCCCTCTGCCGTCTCTCCGTCCATTATTTCGGCAAACATTGTTTCCGATTTGTCGCTGCGTCGCCAATTGTCTTCGTTTTTGCGTGTGCCCCACAATCGCTGAAACTCCTGCTTGCCGTACGAAACTGTCGATGGATTATAGTAATACCAGCCTCCGCCACGGTTGCCCAATTGTTGTCTGCGTCCATACGCGCTTCCGTAAGTACTTCCGTAGTTTCCGGCAGCCATTGCAGCTTCTTCGGCTTCAATGCGGCGTTGTTCCTCCTCAATCCATTTGTTAATTTTCGCATCGAGTTCAGCATCGCTCAGCGCTGCCAGGTATTGCAGCGAGTCTTGTGTTTCAACAGTAAGCAGATTTTCGACCAGCATGTTCAAGCTTTTGTATTGTCCGGCAATTGCATTGTAATTCGGATAATTCTCGTCAATTACAACCATGGCGCTATCGTAATATTGTCCGGCGGGTATGTAGTCTTTTCTCTCGAAATAAATATTTGCAAGGGTTAAACAACTTTCTGCACGTTGGAAATTATTGTCGAGTGCAAGAGCCGCCGATTTTTTATACATGTCAATAGCGTTGTCAATCTGCCCTTCGTTATACATAATGTTTCCCAGTGCATAGTATATCTGGCTGAGGTAAGGCTCGTTGCGTTTTTTCTTACTCATCTTCAGCAACTCCTTGCGCAATCCGGCCACATCACCGTTGCCCGAAAAAGCCCCTGCACTGTTAATTCGGGCGTTAAACATCATTTCATAATCGGGTCTGCGCCTTATTACCCGCTGATACGCTTCAAGTGCTTTCTCACTATTGCCCTGTTCTTGGTACAGCTGACCTAAAATGTAATTATAGCGGGCTTTACGGCTGTTGCCTTTAATTTGTTGCAATCCAATATTCAAATACTGAATAGCCTCGTCGTACTGTTGTTGACGCATGTTTAAATCGGCAGCTAAAATGGCCAGTTCACCTTCAAGTTTCTCTGGAAACTGGTCGGTGCCCTCCATCGTTTCAATCAATTCACGCGCCTCGGTATAACGTCCAGCCTCGTTGTAGGTGTGTATTAGCCAAACGTAAGCATCATATTTTTCAGGTTCGTCTTTGTACTTTCTAAGCATTTGGGTAAAAGTACTTGACGCCATTAAATACTCCTTTTTGTATAGGTATGCACGCCCCATCATAATAAAAGCATCGTCAACCCAATTGTTATATTCCGCCTTTACCGGCTTGCGTTTACGAGCATTGCGCTGTTTTCGGTTCGATTCGGGCTGAGCAGTAATCGAGTGCAGCCTGATAAGTTTTGTAGCCTTATCAATTGCCCTGTTCATGTCGCTGGTTACTACCGTTTCTGTACCAGGTAGGCTCTCTTTAAAAATTGGCAGTATCCGGGTATAATCCTCCTCATAATCCTCCTCAATTTTCATCAACCCGTTTTTCATGGCCTCGTTGCCATTAAAATAAACATTGTAATGTGCCGTCAGATTATGAAACCCACGCGTCATCGTCGTGTTCTTTTGAGTCGAACACGATATGAGAAACACCGACAGGACAGCTGTCAGCATGTATGTAATGTGAATATTTTTCTTCAAGGTCAAAAAAACTTATCTCTTGGGTTAAAACTCTGTTTCAAACAGATTATTGTATCTTAAAAGCTCATTTCTGATACAATAATTTTTTGCCATGCAATATTACGAAACTTTAAGTAGAACCCCAATTGCCATACCGAGCCAATTCAATAGGTACTTACGAGCTATATTCAAAATAATAATTTGGCGGGCTTATCGGCCTTCGGCTATTAGTGTCCTCGCCAAAGCCTTGTTTCGCAGCGGCTGTGCGGTGGCTTCCCACGGTCGCCCCGCCAGTCGCGCTCAACAAAGCCTTTGTCATCGGCCAGCTAACCGCCTCCGTCCGGCCCGGGCGGGCTGCAAAACCTGTAAGCTTGCCTCTTTTTGCTTCATTATTAGCTCAAAAAAGCATGATACGTAATACAATAAACAGTAATAAATGTACGAATCGGAATACAAAAATAACTGATAAATGTCGTACATGTCATGCAAAAAGTATATATTTGTGCTGAAAATTAGGGCGAAATGGAAAAAATAATTGAAAAATACCAACGACGAATTGAGAATACACAAACGCGATTCGTGCGT
>JAQICD010000009.1 GCA_027858715.1 Prolixibacteraceae bacterium | reverse complement strand
ATATGCTTTTAGCACCAGTGCAAATGCACAGGTAAACTTAATAAATGGTGCACAGGCATGCAATGTGTTTTGGTATGTAACCGGTGCAGTAAGTATTGGCACAGAAACGTCAATGAAAGGAACTATTGTTGCCGGTGGAGCAATATCCATGGCACCTGGCAGTGAACTTGAAGGAAGAGCACTTACCATTAATGGTGCAGTTACCGTTACCAACGGAGATATAGGATTATTGGCTTATTTACCTGTTGATATAGCAGCTACACTGCCTACAGGACCCGCTGCCCCGGTATTTGTTGAATCAGAACAATATGCAATATTTTCTACAATAGGGGATGTTTCCGACGATGGTACATCGCATGTTGCTGGTAGCGTGGGCGGTAATAGTGCATCGCCTACAGGTTATAACCCTTTATTTGTATCGGGTAATATTGATGGCATGAATCCTGCTACAGCAGGTGCTGCTGCTGATTTAATCCTTGTTTATAATTCATTGAATACCCTTACGGCTGATATTGAATTGTTGGCTCCTGATCTATTTGGACACAATTTGGTTCTAACACCTCATTGTTATATAATGAATGAGGCGGTTACATTTACTGATACATTAATTTTAGATGCCAGAGGAAATGAAGATGCTGTTTTTATTATTAAAACTTATGGTGCCTTTGCATCAGGCGTAAATTCAAAAGTTGTATTGAAAAACGGAACACAAGCTAAAAATATATTTTGGATGGTTAATGGAGCTGTAAGTATTAGTGATTATTCAGTTTTTAAGGGAAACATTATTGCCAACAATGGTGCAATCGACCTTCTTATAGGTACATGCCTTGAGGGTAGAGCTCTTACAACAGATGGTGCCATTTCAACAGTTGGAATGACAACAGTTTTACCAGATATTCCGGCAGATTTAATAATCCAAAATGATACTGTTGCTAATTCCGAAATTGAATTTTTTATAGCAACAAATACAATAGTAGCAGCCGGAAACAATACAACAGTTGTTTTTGAAAGCGGTTCAACCGCAGACTTGATTGCAGGCACATCAGTTACCTTGCTTCCAGGTTTTCATGCTAAATCGGGTTCAAATGTACATATTTACATTTCACCTGCCGGTCCATTCTGTGAAGCACAACCGGCAGCTCAAATCCAACCAATTGTTTATAAAAGTATTGCAATTGATAAAGAAGAGAACACAATCGACGTATCTGAAAAGCTATTGAAAGTTTATCCGAATCCAAACGATGGAAAATTTACGATAACCACTCAAAACTTTAATAGTAATATTGACGTAAAGGTATTTAACCTTTCAGGAAAAATGATTCACTATAGCAATGGATTGAATGGCAATAACGCAGCTATAGAAATTAACAGCTCAACTTCTGGATTATACTACGTACGAGTATCGGATGGTGAAACTGTAAAAACCGCGAAAATAATAATTCGTTAAAGTAAAAAAATAGAGAAAAGAAATATTAATGCAGCCCCACCAAACCTAACAGTAGATAAAATTGAAGAGCATCTTTATAAAGTTTCATATAATGCTCGTAAAAATATTGAAAGTCAAATTGAAAAATTCATTCAGGATAAAAATGTAAATGAAGAAACAATTAGACAAATAAAAGAAGATATTAAAGCAATCATTAAAATTATCAAACTACTAATGCGATGATAGTGTAATTCCTTATTATTTATTATGTCCCGATATTCCATATTTCGCGTTTATAATGTACCATAACGTCAAATTGACCGAGTAGGCAAAGGGAGTTTAACTCCGTTGATCTTCGATTCACCAAGCCTCTCACGACCTGTCCCGCCAAAGCGGGAGAACCGCGCTTGATATTCACCCATCACACAGCCTGCCCCGTTTTTCGGGGGCTCTTCTAATAACTCTTACTTAAATACGCTCATACTCGTTTAAAGTTGGCAAATTGTAATAGTTATTAGCTAACCCCTTCGCTCAACTTTCATTTACTCATAATAAATTTATAAAATAATTATGGATTCGTAATTGCTTCGCAATTCAAGAGTTTCATCACTACTACGAGTTAGTCCGTCTCCCGACATTTCGTCAACGATTTTTTAGACTCAAATCAAATTACATTTTTTTACTATAACTTTGTTCCTGGTTAAAATACAATTCCACGGAAGTAATTTAAAATATGGCGATGTAATCTTATATGTTTCTCCTTATGAAACCGTTAATATTTGAAATATATAGTGTTTTCAGGGTTATTTATTGCATGGCAAGTATGTATTTCATATATTTGTAACGCCACATATTAAATTACACAGTATGAAAAAAAATGCTTTACCTAGATTTTGTCAAGGCTCAATATCCTTGACAATTGATCCTAACGATGCTATTGCATGGAAGCTATCAATGCTTTATGAAGCTGCATCATCAAACGACAAAAAAATTGAAGAGATCGCTAAGAAATATGGTTATTCTCGTGAACATTTTTACGTCATAAAAAGCGCCTATGAAAACTATGGAAGTCAAGGACTTGCCGACCATCCTCAAGGTCCTAAAACCAATTATCGACGAACCAAAGAGGTTCAAAAACAAATCATAAGGCATCGTTTTCTTGATCCTGAAGCCAGTTGCGGGGTCATAGCCCAAAAGATGCAGCAATCTGGACAAAACATTAGTCAAAGGAGCGTCGAAAGAACCATTAACGAATACGGACTCCAAAAAAAGGGCTACATAAAGCAGATCCGGCAGAACCAGAAGTCGAAATAGAAATCCCAAAAACCAAGCGATATAATACCAAAGAGGTATGGACTGCGAAAAGCAACGAACGGGAATTCAGGCAGATGCTTGTACAAAAGATATCAGGGACATCAGCTGGCTTATGGCTTTTAGTCCCTGAAATGCTCAGGCTCGGGGTATGGGATATTTTAAAAGCCTGGACAGGAAAAGAAGATACTGCATTAGAACCAAAAATAGCATTGCAAATGGTTAATGAATCAGCACTCTGTACAAACAGGGTGCGCAGACAAAATTCATTGGGACATCAAGGGTTTCAACTCATCAATGGAATGGGGCGATTGGTCACAGATCAACAGGCCCATCTATTGATGGACCAGCATACCATGGAACAGACCCAGCAAATGCTCCTTAATCTTGGGTTACAAAGACAACTCTGTGGTCATTACCAAGGAGATTTAATTGCTGTCGATCCACACCGCATTCTTAGTAGTTCAAAGCGGATAATGGCAAAAAAGAAAAAAGACCCTGGTGCACCATCAAAGAAGATGACACAGACATTTTTTGCAGTTAGCGCCCTA
>JAQICD010000261.1 GCA_027858715.1 Prolixibacteraceae bacterium | reverse complement strand
AGGAATGCAACAAGTGCCTACATCGTTTGTTTAAAGTTACTATTCTTTTCAGTTCTGCACATAATTATGCATCTTTGGATGGCTTTATCGAGGTTGAAGTGATATGTTAGTTATTTGATGATTTCACCATCAAATAACAATGTGTCGTTACAAACGACTGGTGGTGAACCCCTCGTTACGCTCTCGCTAAACGAGTGGTAGGCGGGGTTTGTATTCGAAAATTTTGATCCTGTGATTGAATCAATTGAACCGGTTAGTAAATACGATTCTAACATAAAAATATTAAAAAACTATTATGAAAATTAAAACTTTTTGGATGCTGTTTTTCAAAATTATTGGAATATGGCTTATTTTGAGCGGCTTAACGCTTATACCACAGTTTGTAACTGTATTTTCTTTTTTAGGTCAACAGCAAAACACTGGTATTGCTGTAATCATCTTTGTCATCGCAATTTCGTTGTTAACTGTTGTCGTATATTTAATTATTCTGAAACTCTTTGTTTTTAATCCAGGTTGGATAATAAACAAATTGAAACTAGAGCGCGATTTCCAAGAAGAAAAATTTGACTTTAATATTGCTTTGGATAGTGTATTAAAAATTGCTTGCATTGTTGTTGGTGCACTCATTATTGTTGATGCTTTGCCGATGATGAGTAAACAATTATTCACTTTTATTCAACAAAAAAATGTTTTTAGAGAAGACCCTGAATTTGGATGGTTGATCTTTTATTCTGTTAAAACATTTATTGGCTACTTACTGATGAGTAACAGCAAATATATTGTGAAATTTATTCACAAAAAGACAGATAATTCGGATATTTGAAAAAATCTCATTTCCGGTTCTCATTTTATATGAATATTGTTACACGCAGGCGAAGAGCATCCATCGTTTCTAAATTCAATGGAAAGAAAAGGCATAAGCTCATCATTTTGGTAATGGCTTTGGTGCTTATACCCTTGCTCATCCTGGTTTTCCCTTTACCCCGCTTTGATGCACCTACCTCAACAGTTGTTTTTTCGAACGAGGGAGAATTGCTGGGTGCTCGCATTGCTGCCGACGGGCAATGGCGTTTCCCGCCGGCCGGTTCGATACCCGAAAAATACAAAAAGGCCTTACTGGCTTTCGAGGATCAATGGTTTTATTATCATCCCGGTATCAACCCGGTATCGTTGGGCAGGGCTTTGCTTTTAAATATAAAAAACCGTAAAATTGTTAGTGGTGGGAGCACAATCAGCATGCAGGTTGCCCGGCTTTCGCGCCAAAATCCTCCGAGAAACATCGCTTCAAAAATCCTGGAGATGGGCATGGCACTCAAAATGGAATTGTTCAAATCGAAAAACGAAATTTTGCTCATGTATGCCTCATCGGCACCGTTTGGAGGCAATGTTGTTGGGATTGATGTGGCAGCATGGCGCTATTTTGGCAGGCCTGCCGATGAACTCTCGTGGGCCGAATCGGCAACATTGGCAGTGCTGCCCAACGCACCGTCGCTCGTTTATCCCGGCCAGAACTCAGCTACCCTAAAAAGCAAACGCGACTTCGTATTGAATAAATTACTGGAGAATGAAAACATCGACAGCCTTACCTATTCTTTGTCGCTCAGCGAACCGTTACCGGCCAAACCCAAACCTCTTCCTCAGCTGGCTTTCCATGCTGTTGAGCAAATTGCAGCACAACACGAAGGCCAGCGTGTACAAACATCAATAAACAAACAGTGGCAGGCTCATGTCAATAAAATTGTAACGCGGCATCACGGACGACTCGCTCAAAACAACATCAACAACCTTGCAGTATTAATTGTAGAGGTTGAAACAGCCGCTGTTAAAACGTGGGTAGGCAATGTTCCCGGTTTAAACAACCAACACAGCGGCTATGTCGATTTGGTTACGGCACCGCGAAGCACAGGCAGCATTCTTAAACCATTTTTGTATGCTTCAATGCTTCAGTATGGCGAAATGCTGCCCAATACCCTGGTGCGCGACCTTCCGGTAAATTTTTCGGGTTATGCACCCAAAAATTTCGATTACACCTATTCGGGTGCAGTGCCTGCTTCAAAGGCACTCAGCCGTTCTTTGAATATCCCTGCCGTTGAAATGCTTTACCGCTTTGGCGAAGCACGTTTTCTTGATGTATTACGGGGGCTTGGTTTTACCAGCTTTACCGAGCCGGCCGAGCATTACGGTTTATCGCTTATACTGGGTGGTGGCGAAACTTCGTTGCTTGAGTTGGCAGGGGCTTATGCGTCAATGGCGCGAACGCTTAATTATTATTACAACAAACCTGAACCAGCTCAATTTACTGCAACAACACCAACGCTTGCTGCCGAAGAAACCAATTCAACGCGAAACAACAAGAAAACTGGAATTAATGCATCGTCGGCATGGTTTACGCTAAATGCGCTTCAACAGGTTAATCGTCCCGAAGGTCGTGCAGGATGGTGGAATTTCAGCTCAAGCGATAAGTTGGCCTGGAAAACCGGTACCAGTTTTGGTTTTCGCGATGCGTGGGCGGTTGGTACCACCCCCGAATACGTAGTGGCCGTATGGGTCGGCAATGCCGACGGCGAAGGGCGCGCAGGGCTTACCGGCACAAAGGCAGCAGCACCCGTGTTGTTCGATATACTTGATTTCTTACCCCGTGCAGGCTGGTTTGCAAAGCCAACCAACAATATTACCGAAGTTGAAATATGCAGCGAAAGCGGTTATAAAGCTTCGCCATTTTGCCCGAACAAAAAGTTATCAGAAATACCCCGTGCCGGACTTCAGACTTCAACCTGTCCGTACCATAAAATGGTGCATTTATCGGCCGACAAGCAATGGCAGGTTAACGCATCGTGTTACCAGGTTGATAAAATGGTACACGAGCCTTTTTTTGTTTTGCCCCCGGGCATGGAATGGTACTATCGTAAAATCCACCCCGAATACCGCATGCTTCCTCCTTTACATACTGAATGCGGACAGCCTGAAAATACAAAAATGATGGAGCTTTTATACCCGCGAAGCCTAAGCAAATTGTATGTGCCGCGCGATTTAGATGGAACTGGAAGTAAAATTGTGTTTGAAGCAGCACACCGGCATGCAGACGCACGTTTGTTCTGGCATCTCGACAATGATTTTGTAGGCGAAACAAGCCATTTTCATCAAATGGGACTAGCACCCAATGCCGGGAAGCATACTTTGACCATAATTGATGAAGCAGGAAATAGTTTATCGATAAACTTTAACGTAATGGACAGATAGCCAACAGCCGGAAACTTTCACAAATTCCGGCTGTTGGTTTTTTTAAAGATGTTTCAATATATTTTAAAAAAGGCTGTTAAACCCAATTACTTTTTTTACTTCGTTTAATGTTTTTACAGCCGATTCGCGGGCTTTCTCTGCACCTTGACGGGCTACTTTGGCCAGGTATTCTTCATCTCTCAAAATATCGTCAATACGAATACGTATCGGTTCGGTGTAATTTATAATGTCTTCGGCCAATTGTTTTTTTAAGTCGCCATAACGAATTGAACAATTGTTGTACTGCTCGTCGAAATGAGCAACTGTGTCGGGTGTCGAAACAATTTTCATTAGGGTGAACAGGTTTTCAACAGGCTCGGGCTTTTTGCTGTTTGGCTCGGTTGGACCAGCGTCGGTTACCGCACGCATTACCTTTTTGCGTATCGATTTTGGGTCTTCGTATAAGTTAATGGCATTACCTTCCGATTTTCCCATTTTCCCGCTTCCGTCAAGTCCCGGAATTTTAATCATATCAGCACCATCGAATGTAAAAGGTCTGGGTGTGGGAAAAACTTCTGTTTTGTACATTCGATTAAAACGTTTTGCAAATTTACGTGCCATTTCAAGGTTTTGTTCCTGATCCTTTCCAACAGGTACAAAATTGGCTTTATGAATAATAATGTCGGCAGCCATTAAAACAGGGTAGGTTAGCAATCCGGCATTCACGTTCTCGGGTTGCTGGCGGGCTTTATCTTTAAAAGAAGTAGTACGCTCCAGTTCGCCGAGATATGCATTCATATTCAGAAAAGTGTAAAGCTCGGTCACCTCGGGCATGTCACTTTGAATAAAAATGGTCGATTTTTCGGGATCGATACCGCAAGCCAGATATTCGGCCAGCACTTGTTTTACACCCGATTGTAAATTTTCAGGAGTGGGATGGGTTGTGAGTGAATGTATATCGGCTATAAAAAAGAAGCAGGTAAAGTCGTCCTGCATGCGTATAAAATTACGTACGGCACCAAAATAATTTCCAAGGTGTAAATATCCGGTTGGCCTTATCCCGCTAACAACAATAGGCTTGTCCATGTTTTCTGATTTAATAATTTGTTCTGAGCCACAAAAATATAAAAAAATACATCTTTCAACTTTAAAACCTTTACGATTATTCCTTGTTAATTTGGTTATGTCAATAAAAAAGAAATACATAAAAGGCAACCATTATTTGTTTGAAAACAAGGTTGTTAATATTGAAGAGATCGCAACCGGAAAGTTTTTGCTTACGTTTGAAAAACAGTTTGATGTTAAAGCCGGACATGTTGTAGCCATTGCTGCCGACGAGAGTCACCAGCCCCGAATTTACAGTTTGTGCAGTGGCGAAACCGAAAAGTTTATGCAAATCCTTTTCGACCTGAAATTAGACGGTGTACTCTCCCCCAAAATGGCTAAAATGAAACCCGGAGATGTACTTTTTGTATCGAAACCCTACGGAAGCTTTTTGCCCGAAAACGAAAGTGCCATGTGGTGGATAGCAACCGGCACCGGCATTGCTCCGTTCAGTGCCATGCTGCAATCGGGTTATAAGGCCGATAAATTGCTGCATGGTGCACGGAAAGCTTCAAACTTTTATTTCGAACGCGATTTTAAACTTGTGTTAAAAGATAATTATATTCGTTGCAATTCGGGTAAAGACGGGCTTGGCGATTATTTTGGCCGGGTTACAGACTGGATTGAAAAACAGGAAAAATTGCCCGTAGCAAATAAATATTACCTATGCGGACGAGCACTTATGGTGGTCGAAGTACGCGATTTGCTTATTGCAAAAGGTATCCCATACGAAAACATCGTGTCGGAAATATTTTTTTAGAAACTGTTTAAATTTTGTTTTTGGAAGACACAAAAACATCCCGAAGGATAAAACTTAAACAGTTCCTTAATATGCCGGACATTGAATAGCAAGTCAACTATTGCTAGTTCAGTTTTTCACGATTAACATAACCTCTCAGTTTGCTTCCACGCAAATTTTTAACCAATTCGGCTACGTTGCGTGCATTAAACATTGCGCCGTCGGCATTGGTGTGGGTATGGTCGCCCGGAAAAAAGGACTGTACCGCATCATGCCCCATTTCTTCATATTTTTTTGCCACTGTATTGTGAAGGTCGATGAAGTATGTATCGGACTGCTTAGCCGCTTCTTTAGCCCAGCCGGCATAATTGTCGTTTTCGCGTTTTACTTTGCCATCGTTCCAAATGTTGCGTGGTATCTGCGACACGATGATTACCTCAACACCTTTGGCTTTTGCCTTTTCGGCAAACATTTTCAGGTACCAGCCATAAGTGTGTATTGTTTCTTCTTTGCCATCGTCGGTACGTAAAATTTCTTCAACCTCGTCGCCCAGGCCTTTCAACGAACCTCTGAACTTTGGTTTATTTAAGTTTCCTCCCTCGTTATGTCCAAACTGAATAAGCAAAAAATCGCCGTCGCTAAGCAAGCCGTAAACCTCGTCCCACAAACCTTCGTAAGTATAACTTCGGGTGCTTCGTCCGCCACGGGCTTTGTTTATGATTTCGACACGCGAGGTATCAAAAAAATAAGCCAGCTCTCGCCCCCACCCTACAATGGTATCGTTGTTGTTGGCTACTGTTGAATCGCCAATAAGAAATACTTTCCGTTTTACAGGAAAGTTTATCACCGGGTTTTCGAGCAAATAGTTCTTCAATTCACATTTATTCAGTGCTTTCAGCTCATCAACGATCAACGAAGCCGACAAAACAGCACCCTTAGCTGATGTATGGGTGTGGTCGTGTGCATAAAAGTAAGTACCGGTAACCTTTTTCTCGCCAAGGTGCTCCATGGCCTCAACCATGCGGGCATTGAGGTTGATAAAAGGTACTTTTTCCTCTTCGGCCACCTGCTTAGCCCAGCCTCCATACGAATTGTCGTTGCGTGGTACACGACCATTGACCCAACGATTACGTGGTATGGGTGATACAATCACAGGCTTTGCACCTTTGGCTTTAATCTCGTTAATATACTGGCGCAGGTACCATCCGTAGGTATGAACCGTTTCGTGTTCTCCGGTTAGAATATTGTCTATCTCTTCGTTTTCGTCGCCCGCACCTTTAATGGTTCCGCGTGCCCTCAGCGAGTCGTTAAGCGCACCCGAATCGTTATGACCAAACTGTATCATTACATAATCGCCCGGTTGAATTTTTTCGTGCACTTTTTCCCACAAACCAAGACTACGGTATGTTCGACTGCTGGTGCCACCTCGCGCATGGTTTTCGACATTGACACGGCTGGTGTCAAAAAACTGAACAATTGGATCGCCCCAGCCCCAAAGACCTCCTGCGCCATCGCCCTGTCCATTTTTAACTGTTGAATCGCCAATACAGAATATTGTTGGCTTCTTTTCTTGTTGCTCTTTTTCCTTAACCTGGCAGCCCAATACAAGTAGCGCCAGAAGAAAAACGTTAATAAAACGAATCATTTTCCTGGTTTTAACGGTTAAAAAAGCAACTGTAGTGGTTCGGCAACAAAAATAATAAAAAGTTGCATTTTAGCTTTCACTTTCTTATACTTATCAAAAAATTGAAAAAGAATATGATTGAAAAAGATTTCTTAATGAGGTTGCTAAAGCAATTTATCGAAGAGCTAAATGAATTGCTTTTCAATATTAAAAAAGATGATTCAGAACAGGCTGAAGTTGACATTGAAGCTCTTTACGAAAAGTATTTCCAACAAAAACGAACGTTCTTTTACAACAATGATAAAGAAGTCATAAGTCGTATAATCATTTCTGACGACGACGTGCAGTCATCGGTTACGAAATGTGAAATGCTTGGCATACTGCTTCTGACCGACAGCAAACTAAATCATACATCTAACCTGCGCAGTAATTTGCTTACAAAAGCCCTCTTTCTGCTTGAATATGCTGAAAACAACAGCAATTCATATTCAATGGAAAGATTAGATCAAATTACTTGGATAAAAGCAGAAATCGGAAAAAGTGAAAGGTAAAGCAGCAACATCTCTTTTTACAAATCGTTCCATGCTTCATCTTCTTAGGGTAATAACCAATCTTTTGATAATACTTTTTCAGTTGTATGATGTGTCGAAATATCATGCAAAGCATAAGTTATTTCGCCCCGATCAAAATCTTTGATTGAAATACCGATTTATCTTCAGTGACAATTTTTGCAACATACATTCCAGCTTTGATTGCTGATGTATTTAGGATGATTTTTTCATCGACCACCTCTTTATATTCTGCCACAACCATACCATTCATACTATAAATGGTACACGATTCAATATTTTTAACAGTGCTAATTGTTAAAAAATTGGTAGCTGGCACTGGATAAATTCTGAGATGATCTGAAAAATGATCATTAACTGAAGTTGGTATGCTGTTGGCATAAACGGCTTCAACCTCGTGATAGTAAAGTTCGGCCAGATGCTGATCGTAAATAATCAGGGTATTCTCATCGTTGCGGCTTTCGGCCGAAGCACTCCAGTTATGCGTTCCGGTCACTACAAGCGGATCGGATTCGGAATGCATGTAATCGGCCACCAGAAATTTATGATGAATTGTGGTATTTTCAGGCCATGATAAACCGTCGGCGTTGGTGTAGTCAACTACATCGATGCCCGCAGCCAACAAGTTTTCATATTCACTTCCCGAGTATTCAACGTAATCGACAACTCCCTTTACGTTTACGCCCCGCTTGTGGGCATCAATCAGGGCAGCTCCAATGCCATCGGAAGTAAAGGCCATGATGTTGAAGGCAATTTCGTAATCGGCCGAGTTAATGGCCTCAATGATTTTGCTTTCGGTGTTGTCGGAAGGTGAAAAGTACAACTCAACCCGCTTGCTGTTGATGCTGAACAAATGGGGCGTATTGTCAGCTTTGTTTGAAGCAAAACGGCTTTTTTCATAATCAGGTTCGGGTTGAGAGCCACCCCACATCTCGTTAAACTCGGCGGTATAAGCTTTGGCCAGCGACTGATCCTGAATCGTAATCAAATTGTTGGCATCCAAAACCAGGTTGTTGTAGGTCCAGTTTGTTGAACCGGTAAGCACCCGGCTGTTGCCTTCGCTTTCGGCATCGGCTACAATGAATTTGTGGTGCATGATTCCGTCAGTATTTCCCCACATCACCTGCGCATTTTCCAGCATTTCGGTAAAAAAGGCATCATCCGAATCGTTGTCGGTAATGATTCGTACCTGCACGCCCGAACTGGCTTTTGCCTTGATAGCAGCAAAGATCTTTTGATTGGTATCGTCACTTTCGGGACTGTGGTTTTTTACATCGTAAATGGCAATGTCGAGCGTTTGTTGTGCCTTGTTGATAAAGGCTGCAATAGAATCGGCGATCGACTTCGTGTAGTCGCTTTCATCGACACCTGTGTAAGCTGTTACGAAGTTGTCGGGCTTGGTGAAAATTACTTGAATTTCCCCGCTTGAATTCGAAACTGTGGTAAAAGCACTTACAATAGGCCTTGTTGTATCGCTTCCGGCCACCGAAAGTACTTTTGCATAATAGAGTTCGCCGGGATTCAGGTTGGATAACACAAGCTCGTGATTTGTGGTGTTGTTTTGAATGCTGACACTGTCGGTAAACTCTTCGGGCGATGTTCCGTAATGCACTTCAGAACTGGCTTCAACATTGGTTTCCCATTTAAGGGTTATTGCTTCTTTTTGAAGATTTACCTGGTATGGGCGATTTACAAAGTACAGGGGACTGTTAATTACAATATCATCGGCATTACGCGGAGCGATCTTGTATGCGCTGTAGGTATAATGCATAATGCCTGTAATATCATAAACATCTCCCTCTGTCGATGAATATTTGATAAAAATCTCATCAACTGCCAACGGTCCGCTGCCATCGTTAATTTCCCATTCACCATAACCGATATCGGAGTTGGAACAGGTGGCAACTACCACTTTTACAAGCATTCCTTCGTAAGCTTCTAGGGCATCATGGCCTGTCGAAATAAGTATCGGTTCGGGCAGGTCGTTTCCTGTTGAAATAATCTCGAAAGCAGATACCGCTTCAATTTCCGTTAAATCGTAGTATTCCTTTACTTTCCCGGTAAGCAAAACCTCATCGCCAATATTGGGCATGGGCGAACGGTTCAGGTCGTAAATAAAAACACCCGACCATGCGCTGTCTGCATCTTGTAGAAAATATCCGGCGCCAGTCTTTGATGCGGTAACAATACCTTTTATCATCACTTCTTCACCAACCAGCGGCGAACTATCCTGTTGACCCTGAATATGGGCAATTGGACGTATTCGGGCACTTGAATTCAATGATAAAATCAACACGAAAAAGAACAGAAAATAACGGAACATAGCTTATTGTTTTTTATTGAACCACTACTTTTTTATTGTATTTTGTTTGGTCAGTTATTATATTCAACACATAAATACCAGGGATTGAGCTTACCGAAATACTGCCTTGCAGAACATTGAAAGGTATAACAGATATCACCTGTCCACTGAAATCATAAACTTCTATTCGTTGAATATTATCGATGGTTTCAATTGTAAATACACCTCCAATTGACGGGTTAGGATATATTCTCATATTTTCCCCCATCAGAGCATCCACCTTACTAACGATCGATTCAAACTCAATAGTCTGATTATCGATTGCATTTCCCATCTGGTCGCTTACACCGTTTACCGTCAAGGTATGTGTACCTACAGATAGTCCTTCAACATTCAATATTACTGTTGTTGCTTCTGAATAACGGTAAGCCGATAATACAGTGATTCCACTGCTAAAAACATAGTTTTCTATCTGCTCCGATGTCGCCTGGTCAACTCTTTCGCTAAAATCGACCGTGATCCAATCTTTATCAAGTATTGTTACGTTAGTAACTTCGGGGGCAATGGTATCGTTACCCTGGGTAAAGTCGTCAACATTGCGAACCAATATCTGGTAATCGTCGTTATACTGACTTACCACGCCTGTTACATCAACCACACCGTAAGGTATAGTTTTACCCACCAAACGCGATCCATACCGCGAGAAAATCGTCATATTACCTGTTTCGTCGCCAAAGCTGTACGATGCATTTTCGTCGGGAACAATATCTCCGGCATTGGCAAACGATACATCTTTAATGGTTACAAGCATTCCTTCGTAGTCTTCACCCACTTCATCAACTTTGAGCACTGTAGGTTCGTAAGGTTTGTTCGACTTAACATTATAAAAGTAGCTGACATTCGACAACTCAGTGAGGCCACTGTATTCAACTACCTCTCCTTCAATAATTACACTGTCGCCAACATATCCGGTTTTATTTGAGCCAAAAATACACAGCCCGGAGTATTTGCCGCTTCCATTTTGAATATAAATTGAATTATCAAGATTGGCCACAACGCGTCCTGCTATAATTACTTTTTGTCCAAGCATGGGACTTTCGTTTGCTGTTCCCTGCACTTCGGCGACTGTTGTAAGCTGCGATATATTAACATTGCGAGGCAAATCAATGGTGGCGGGCCTAACATATTCTTCACCATCAACAACAGCAACCAGTTTTATGTAAACCATCTGTTCTTTGTCGAAGGTTGTAAAATCGAGTTCAATAAGCTGTTCAGTCAATGTATTGTCAAGTTCAATAATTTGATCTTCGCTATTGAAAGTTTCACCTACGGCTACAAAAAGTTCATCTGCCTGCATCTCCGATATAAGCTGAAACGAAAGTTGGGCTGTTTTTCCGGCCACCGGAATGTTGGGGCTTAGCGATAAACTATCGAACTGCACGAGTGCAGGATCGGCATTAGCCCAAATGATATCAGCCAGTTCAGGGTTATCAATAAAAGGATTTCGGTTTTGCTGAATGGTGAATAAACGTTCGTTTCTCCGACGTTCGAAATCAGTTGGAGGAAACTGCCTGTTCCATTCGAGCAAAGCAGACAAATCGCCATGTTTTGGTTGAGGATATGTATTCACACCATTCACCACTTCGAGATCAATCTCACCACTGGTACCTTCGTAGCGGGTAGCCATGTAAAACAGAATTCGGGCTACCTGTCCTTTGGTTGCATCGCCGGGTTCCCAGGTGCTGGCATTATACCAGCATTCGGTAGCTTCGGGATGTTGGTTTCCGTTGGGCTGAACAATGCCAAAATCTTTGTTGCTGCGATCCATATTCACCGATGCATCAGCAGGCTGAAGATTAAAAGCATCGCCATCCATAGGGCGAATGCCCGAAAAGTCACCATGCGATTTAGCCCATACATGTTCCCTATTAATCTGGTCGCCATCTGTTCCATACGAATCGGCATCCTGCGATCGTTGTGTATAAAAAAGAATCACGTTGTTCTCATTCTCCGGATCGGCATCGGAGTAGTTAATCAGGTAGCGTGCCTGGCTGTACGAAAAATCGATATGGTCGTTAATAATCTCGTGTAATTCTGTTTTTAAAGCTTCGCCCTTAAGCCCCGAAGTTCCATTATAATAACCCGGAGGCTGTGCAAAACCGGTATAAGAAAAAAACAGAATTAAGGGGATAGATAAGTATTTAACATTCATTAGAAAAACATTTTTAAACTGAAATTATAGGTACGACCAAGGCCAAAGAATACCGATGCCGACTTTGCATCATAATCGGTATAGTTTACATCGTTGTAGTTGTCGTTGTTTTGTGCCCTTACGATGCGTTTTTTATTGAGTATGTTCAGCACGTTGGCCCTGAACTGAAAGCGCTGGTCAAAGAGTTTGAAACGATAGCCTGCATGAAAATCAAAAATCATGTAAGGTGGAATTCTCCACGAGTCAAGGGCATTGCCATGTTCTCCGGTCGCTTCATCATACCATTCATACGATTCTGGTGATCCATCAAGTGTAAGAGGATCAAATTCTGAATAATAGTCGGCAAAATAGGTAGCCCTGGGCTTGAAGTACAAGCCGGGAATGGGCTCCCATCGTATTTCGCCTGCAATTTGTGTTTGTGCCGAGTTGCCAACGTGAACGCCGGTGGCATCGAAGAATTGGGTTGCCACCAGATTTTGATTATCGTCGTAAACCCTGACAGTATCAGACGAATTCCAACGCCAGTCGCCCAGCGATACCAAGCCCTGGATATCAATCTGATCATTTACTTTTAGGATAAAATCCAGTTCCACCCCTTTGTGTAAAGCATCCATTCCGTTGATGTTGATTGAGAATTCTTCATATTCTCCCGGTGAAGTTTCAACGGCTACTTTCCCGGCGCTGTCTTTGGGTTTGTTTTCCCAAATGGTGTAATAGGCGTTCAGGTTGGCTGAAAAAAGTTTGCTGTTGTAGGAATATCCCAGTTCAAATGCTTTTACAATTTCATTTTCAATGTTGTAGAAGGGTACATTGTCGTATCCATAAACATTGTTGAAGCGTGGTGCCTTGCTAAGGTAGCCAAGGTTTACAAAAGCATTCATCCGTTTGGTAAAATTGTAGTTGGCACCACCTTTGGCGGTAAAGCCCGGAAACCAATTCCAACCGGTAAATTCAACCAGATTTCCGTCGATGGTTTCATAGGTAAAACCATCGCGTTGCTCTACATTTCTTGTTTTGCGCATCAGGATGTAATCGGATCGCTTATAACCCGAGTTGGAAACCGTAAGGTTGATAAACGAGCTTAGAATATCGTTGTTGTATTCCCATTGCCCAAACAATCCGCCCCAACGAACAAAGCCATCGTTGTGGTAATTGTTTTTGTCACCTTCCTTTATCATGTATTTCGATTTGGTGGCATCGTCCCAGTCGGTGATGTAGTCGAAAACGGCATAGTCGGCACCCATCAGGTCGTAAACTTCTTCATAATGAATTCCCCTGTAATTTCTCAGGTCGATTCCACCCGAGAAGGTATTTCTATCGTCGATCTCATAATTTAAAGTCGATAATAATCCTAACCAACGGTGCGAATTCACCCGGCGAATCATGTAATTGGAGGCAGCATGCAATTGGTCGTCAAAGAGTCGATTGATTGATCCTTCGGAAATGTTCCGGTCGTAAATCGACTGAAAGTTCATTTGCCTTGTTTCGGGAATAAGGCTGGGAGTAGCTTTTGCCCTTACACCTCCTCCGTTACCGATCGATAAATAAGCGATGTTCGAGATGAACAACTTGTCGTTTACATTCCACGAATCTTTTAAGGTGAACTGAGGTTTATGGTATTGGTTTACCCGCTCCGAAAAAGGTTGAGCCACGGCATCGGGATTGTCTTTGGTACGCGCCAGATAGCCCCAGTGCTGGTTGTAGCGGACTCCCATAGGGGTTGTCGCAGCTATATCTTCTTCAGGCACTCCCAGCTCGCGTGCAATCTCAGCATCATAACTTTGTATGGTTAACATGTACGAACGTTGTGCATGTGACTGTGGAGCACCATACCCCGAAAATGAGAGGTTGTGATTCCCCAACCGTTTATCGACTTTAAAATAGTAAAAGAAACCTTTGGTCCATGTTTGATCAACCCATCCGTTACCTTGTTTGTACGAACCGGCCACTGAAAGCCCCCAGCCATTTCCAATTTCGCCTGAGGTATAGCCAATATCGGTTCTGGTATATCCGTCGGAGCCTAATTCCTGTTTAATACTTCCGCCTTTACGACTGTCCATACCCTTTGTAATAATATTAATGGTGCCGCCAACCGATGGGAGTGCCAGCTTTGAAGCTCCCAGTCCGCGTTGTACCTGGATGGAACGGGTAACAGCATCGAGCCCGAACCAGTTCGACCAGTACACATGGCCTGTTTCCATGTCGTTCACCGGAACACCGTCGAGCAAAACACCGATGTTGCGCGAACTGAAACCCCTGATGGTTACCTGGGCATCGCCGTCGCCACCGCCTTCGGTTGTGGCATAAACACCCGGTGTTGAGTTGAGTACCATGGGGATGTCCTGTGCTGCAATTACCTCCTGAAGCTTTTCGGGCGTTAAGGTTGAAAAGGCCACCGGAGTTTCCCTCGATCGGGCCACGTCGGCAACTACCACTACCTCATCGAGCTGCAATGATGTTTCGATATCAAAGTTAACTTTGATATCGTTGTTGTTGACAGCAACCTGCTTTTGTTGATCTTCGTAACCAACATAGGAAACAACCAAAGTGTACGATCCATTTTTAATAGTTAATGAATACAAACCGTTGATGTTGGTTACAGTTCCTATTGTTGTTCCTTCAATCAGTATGTTAGCACCAATTAATGTCTCGCCGGTTTCGGCATCGGTTACCACACCACTAATGGTATTCTGCGAAGTTCCATATAATGAAAGTACAGAGAACAGTATAATTAATTGTATTCGTATCATTTTCTGAAGTGATTAAGAAAAAAATAGGTTTCCGATTTTCGAAAACCTATTTCTATATTTAATACTCTTGTTAATTTCTGATGATGCGTTTATTGTCAGAAGTTTTATCGGAGTATTCAATCTGAACCAGATAAACGCCTTTTTTAAGACTGGATGCATCAACCCTGACAATATCTTCATGGTTAACAAATTGTGAATAACTCACCTGACCTACAATATTAACAATTGTAATTCTGTTAATCGGTTTCGAGGCGCTGATATTAAGTTGTTCATTCGATACCGGGTTAGGATAAATGCGAACATTACTCTGTGAGTAATTCTCGAAACCCGATTGCTCATCGTCGGTTAATATGGCCAGTACCTGAACCGATTCCGACTGAGAGAATCCGTCGTTTACGGTAACATCGATATAAAGGGTATCCCACTCGCTTTCAATAAGTGATGCTGCATCAACAAGAGAAATTACGCCTGTTTCGCGGTTCATTTCAAAAGGTGTACGTCGAACATCTTCGCTATCGTAAATAAAGTTACCCGTGTTGATATAATACCGAAGCTCATCATTTTCAACATCGTTGGCAGTAACAGTTCCCAATACTGTATTATCTGCAGCTTGTTTCCAAATTTTAAAGGCAAATTGTTCTTTGTTAAATACCGGAGTAGCATTCTCAGGAGCTGCATCGCTTTTGTGCCAACCTAATTGAGTAAAAGTATTGGCCGATAAAGAATCCCACTGTTCGAGTGGGTTGAAGAATATCGGGTTTTCCTTCAGGCCTTCAATAATTGAAGGTTTGCGGTACAAAGTATGATCTGCTGTGACCCCAATTCCCTCTCCGGTAAAATAAGGATCGGTATCGGTCCAGCATTCAGCTGGTCGATCTGATCCAGGTAGGGCAGCAGCTGACGGAGCCGGTGCACCCCATCGTCCGAATAGATCAACTAAAGTACCGTTTGTTTTTTCCAAAGCCACAGCATCGTTGCCATTGTGATACAGCGTATTGCTCACACTGTAATTCGGGCATAAAAAAACGTCAGCTCTTTCCTGCAACTGATCCCAAACAGGAGCTTCCTGTCCTGTGCCATTAGGGTCGCGTTTATCTAGCACACAGACGTATGTTTTATATGACTCCAAATCAACATCGGGCAAAACAATTTTCCAATCGTTTTCGGCTGGTGGAATATCTTCACCATTACCATAACGAACCAACTGGTAACCAGCTAGATTTATAGCACTCGAAGTAGGGTTGTATATTTCTATCGCTTTATTGTTCGACCATCCTTCAACATATTCTGAGATAATAAGGTCGGATTGTGCTTTGAGCCCTATTGTTATCAAAAGGCTAATTACAAGAAGTAGAATTCTATTCATAATATCATGTTTTTAAATCTGTAAAAGTTTTTCAAAATTAGAATTAATCTTTTAATAAATCCCTGCTTTTTCTCATTTCCGAAAGATTAACTTATGATTCAGATTGGCTTAACAATAAAGCAAAAAACAGCGTTCACAGCACAACACAATTGCAAAAAGAATACCAAAGTTTACAAGGCAAATATTTGCAATAAAAAAAGGCTAATCATAATTACATCAGCCCATACAAGGCTTTTATTACATTTTCGGCACCCTGAGCCACTATGCCTATAGATGCGTCATTCATGTAACAAGGTGATGTAACAATTTTATTTTCTTCATCAATTACAATATCTGATCCATCGGTGTTTTTATGAGTAGCACCCATGTTTTCAATAGCTTCAGCAGTTGATTTATCGACACCAATGGTTACTTGCATTTTACCTAACACACAAACAATAAGAACCGGCGAAATGCATAGGGCGCCTATGGGTAATCCTGCTTTGTTCGATTTCAAAACAGCCTCTTCCACTACCGGATTAACCAGGCAGTCGGCACCATCAATAGCAAACGTACAAAGGTTTTTGGCTGCACCAAAACCACCGGGAAACACTATAGCATCAAATTCATCGGGGTTAAAATCCGTTAACTTTTTGATATTGCCCCTTGCAATACGTGCCGATTCAACAAGAACATTTCGCTTTTCGTTCATTTCTTCACCGGTGAAATGGTTGATTACATGATATTGATTAATATTGGGCGAAAAACACTGGTAAGTTGAACCTGTTTTATCAATGGCCAGCAGTGTTAAAACAGTCTCTTGTATTTCAGCGCCGTCGTACACACCACAGCCTGCCAATACTACCGCAAATCTTTTCTTCTTATTCATTATGGCTTATAATTATTATTTTCCTAGTTCAAAACTAACGAAAAATCACTCAATGCACAAGCACAAAAACATGTTTGAAATATATATCCAAAAGATATGTTTGCAAGCATTTTAAAGCAATGAATCAATGCTTTTACAAAAAAATGGATATATTTGCCGTTCAGTAAAAAAGCTTGAAAAAGAATTTATAAAAAATTAAAAAAATGCAGAATAAAGGAGCTGTAAGGCTATTTGCAATATTGCTGGCCTTAGTTTGTGTTTATCAGCTATCGTTTACATTTGTTTCGCAAAAAGTGAAAAACGATGCTGCTGATTATGCGCAAGGTGATTTACAAAAAGAATCGTATTATCTTGATTCAATTTCGGGTGAAACTGTCTATAACTTTTTAGGCATCCGGAAATATGATTACAAAGATGTACAAGCCCGTGAGATAAACCTGGGACTCGACCTTAAAGGCGGCATGAACGTTACACTTGAGGTGTCGTTGGTTGATTTGGTTCGTTCGTTGTCGAACAACAGTACCGATTCAACATTTAATGCTGCACTCAATCTTGCCAGCCAAAGGCAAAAAAGCAGCCAGGAAGATTTTATCAATCTGTTTGCGCAAGCATTTGAAGAAATTGATCCTAATGCCAAATTAGCAGCTAATTTCTTAACACCTGAATTGAAAGAACGTATTAACTTTAACTCGAGCAACAGCGAAGTAATTGAAGTTATTAAAGAAGAAGCGGATGCGGCTATCGACAACACATTTAATATCCTGCGTACACGTATCGACCGTTTTGGTGTGGCTCAGCCCAACATTCAAAAACTGGCTCAACGGGGCCGGATACTTGTTGAGCTTCCGGGTATTAAAGACAAAGACCGTGTTCGTAACCTGCTGCAAAGTACAGCATCACTCGAATTTTGGGAAACTTACGAAAATCAGGAAGTATATCCTTACCTGCTCGAAGTAAACGAGTACATTAAGGAAATTCAAGATGCTAACAACGAGACTGAAGAAGTTGCGGATGAACAAGCCGAAGAAGTTACTGATGAGCAAACCGAAGGTACAGACGATGAACTGTCGCTACTCGACGAACTTTCATCAGCTGAAGGCGATAGTGCCAGTCTTGACCAAAATGCTGATATGGTTCGCGATTTTCCGTTGTTTTCTGTATTAACTCCTAATGTTAACAACCAGGGGCAATTATTCAAAGGACCCGTAGTCGGATTTGCGCATAAAAAAGATACATCAAAAGTTAACCGTTACTTAAACATGCCACGTGTTCGCACACTGTTACCACGCGATATGGTATTTAACTGGACAATGGAACCTTTCGACGAAAAAGGAAATATCTATCAGCTGGTTGCTCTTAAAGTTACTACCCGCGATGGCAGTGCACCTCTCGATGGTTCCGTTGTTACCGATGCACGTCAGGATTTTGGTCAAACACAGGCTTCGGCTGAGGTTACTATGAACATGAACAGTGAAGGAGCTAAAACATGGGCGCGCATGACCAAAAACAATATTGGAAAATCGATTGCTATTTTGCTCGACGATTATGTTGTTTCATTTCCCACTGTGCAAACCGAAATTACAGGCGGACGTTCAAATATTACCGGAAACTTTACTGTTGAAGAGGCAAAAGACCTTGCCAATATGCTGAAATCGGGTAAGATGCCTGCCAAAATTAATATTGTTGAAGAATACGTAGTTGGTCCTTCACTGGGTGAGCAATCCATTAAATCGGGATTGTGGTCATTTGTGATTGCATTCATCCTTGTACTGTTGTACATGTTGTTCTTTTACAGTTACCATGCCGGTGCCGTTGCCAACGTTGCGCTTATTGCCAACTTGTTCTTCATAATCGGGGTACTTGCTTCGTTTGGAGCAGTGCTAACCCTGCCTGGTATTGCTGGTATTGTTCTCACAATTGGTATGTCGGTTGATGCCAACGTGCTGATTTACGAACGTATTCAGGAAGAACGAAGAGCCGGTAAAGGATTAAAACTGGCCATTGCCGATGGTTACAAAAACGCACTTTCGGCTATTATCGACGGACAGGTAACAACCTTGTTAACCGGTATCGTACTTTACTTTTTCGGTTCAGGTCCAATTAAAGGCTTTGCAACAACACTGATTATCGGTATTGCAACATCATTGTTCAGTGCCATTTTCATTACACGCTTGGTCTTTGAACGTTTCCTTGGTCGCGACAAAGTGATTAAATTTACAACCAAAGCAACTTCTGAATGGTTACAGCATACAAAAATCAAGTTCCTTGAAAAACGCAGAATTGCATACATCATTTCAGGTATTGCAATACTGATTTCAATTGCTTCAATATCGATTAAAGGCCTCAACTACGGTATCGACTTTAAAGGTGGCCGTACCTATGTTGTAGCTTTCGACCAGGATGTTAAAGTTGAAGATGTGAGTAATGCGCTTGCAGAAGGGTTTGGTTCAGCTCCCGAGGTTAAAACCTTTGGTTCGGCAAACCAGGTACGTATTACTACAAATTTCTTAATCGACGACAACAGTGAGTCTGTTGACAACCAGGTTGAAGATATCCTTTACCAAGAGCTTACTCCATTTCTTGGAAGCGATATTGACCGGGATGAATTCACACAAGATTATATACAAAGCTCAACGAAAGTAGGGCCTACCATTTCTGATGACATTAAGAATACAGCAATGATAGCTCTTGCGCTTTCGTTACTTGTTATCTTCCTGTATGTGTTCATGCGTTTCCGAAACTGGCAATATGGTATAGGTGCTATTGCAGCCTTGGCACACGATTCAATTATCGTACTTGGTATATTCTCTATTTTCAGTGGATTGTTACCATTCTCGCTCGAAATGGACCAGGCGTTTATTGCTGCCATCCTTACCGTGCTGGGTTACTCGATTAACGATACCGTGGTTGTATTCGACCGTATCCGTGAGTATGTTGGCTTGTACCCAAAACGTCATGTTGAAGACAATATCGACCATGCATTGAATAATACACTGCGTCGTACATTTAGCACATCGCTTTCAACCTTTGTGGTACTGCTGTCGATATTCATTTTTGGCGGTGAAACAATCAGGGGATTTATCTTTGCCTTAATGGTGGGTGTAGTAGTTGGTACTTACTCATCGTTGTTTGTGGCAACACCAATCTTGTACGATTTCCGTAATAAAATTGTCAAAAAGATTGCTTCGAAAAAGTAAAGAATCACATAAAATCTATAGATATAAAAAGGGGCGCCAAAGGTTGCCCCTTTTTATATATGCCTCACTCTGCATATTATCGTTTAACTTTTTAAGTTTATTTTGCATTCATTTTATACATGACAATTATCGCATGAGATTGAAAACGGAATAATTACATTGAACTACCATGGAAATTACAGGCCAATTATATAAAATGCGCACGGAATATGCCAACCCGGTAAAATACTTTTTACCTGTTGGCAAAGACGAGGTGTATGCAAACGAATTACTGGGTAAAGAACTGACATTGGAGTTTACCGGCATTATTAACTGCATAAAATGCGGTACTAAAACAGCAAAGTCGTTCAACCAGGGTTATTGTTACAATTGCTTTAAAACAGCTCCCGAAAACGATGCAAGTGTTATCAATCCGGAATTGTCGAAATCGCAATTTGGAATAGCTCGAGACCTCGATTGGGCCGAAAAACACGATTTAATCAACCATTACGTATATTTATCTTTTACCAGCAACATAAAAGTTGGAGTAACGCGCCACACACAAATACCAACACGCTGGATTGACCAGGGAGCCTCGGCAGCCATAAAACTTGCCCAAACGCCCAACCGGCACATTGCCGGCATAATTGAATCGTTTTTGAAGAAACACATTGGCGACAAAACAAACTGGCGAAATATGCTTAAAAACATTGTTGAACCCGGTATCAATTTTATTGTCGAAAAAAAAAGAATGATTGCACTGTTGCATCCCGAGCTTCAAAAATATGCAGAGCCCAACAACGAGTTAACTGAAATAAGCTATCCCGGCGACTTTTCTCCCTCAAAAGTTGCGTCGGTAACCTTCGATAAACAAAAAACGATAACAGGAAAACTGATGCGTATAAAAGGGCAATACTTGATTTTTGAAAACAACGAAGTACTAAATATACGTAAACATGCAGGCTACAATGTAATGTTTAAGGTATTATGAATTTAAACTGAACAATTTTTTTAAATTTGGAAACACAATTTTCGAAAATTTACAATATCATAAAAAATGGAAAATCTCGATTGGAAAAATTTAGGATTTGGATACTCTGATACCAATAGCAACGTTCGGTGTTATTATCGCGACGGGAAATGGGGAGAGCTGGAAATATCCAAGTCGAACGAAATTACCATGCACATGTCTGCTACTTGTCTGCATTACGGACAGGAAGCATTCGAGGGTTTAAAAGCCTACCGTGGAAAAGACGGAAAAATAAGGGTATTTCGTATTGAAGAGAATGCAAAAAGAATGCAATCATCGGCTCGTGGCATACTTATGCCCGAGTTACCGGTTGAAAAATTTAAAGAAGCAGTATTTAAGGCTATTAAACTGAACCAGGAATATGTGCCTCCGCATGGTTCAGGTGCTACATTATACGTTCGTCCACTGCTTATTGGCGTTGGGCCGCAAATAGGCGTTAAGCCGGCAACCGAATACCTTTTTATTGTGTTTGTTATGCCTGTTGGCCCTTATTTCAAAGAAGGTTTTAAACCAACCGATTATGTGATATACCGCGAATACGATCGCGCAGCTCCCCAGGGTACCGGAACCATCAAAGTTGGCGGGAACTACGCAGCCAGCCTCAGAGCAGGAGTGCGCGCCCACTCCGAAGGTTATTCTGCTGTTTTGTATCTCGATGCACGCGAGAAAAAATACCTCGACGAGTGTGGCCCGGCCAATTTCTTTGGCATTAAGGGGAACAGCTATGTAACGCCAAAATCAGAATCAATACTGCCGTCCATAACCAACAAAAGTCTTCGTCAACTGGCTAAAGACATGGGCATGACTGTTGAAGAACGACGTGTACCTGTTGAAGAGCTGGCCGAATTCAGCGAAGCCGGTGCATGTGGCACAGCAGCCGTTATATCGCCTTTCCGCAGTGTTTACGATGCCGATAAAGACATTCGCTATACTTACGGCAATGACCCCGGCGAAGTAAGTCAAAAACTTTATAACAAGCTCATAAATATTCAGTGTGGATGCGAAGAAGATCCTCACGGCTGGGTTAGCATCGTAGAATAAATCAAATTACGATATAAGATTAAAAATTGGTGGCAATTATTTATTGCCACCAATTTTTGGGTTAGACCTTTATTGTGTTCTTTCTCTCTATATAATTAATAATCCTTTTCGATTTTAGTCGTTTTGATAAACAGGGTACATCCTTCCAATAGACCTATAATCGAATATAGCCAGGGACATACGCCAATTAAATTAGGGATAACACGCAACATTTTAATTTCCTGATTTATCAATAAAAGTAAAAGGAGCATAATCAAAATCGCCACCCACAGCATATTCCTGAGCAAATAGTTTACTTGGCTGAAATAGAGTTGCAAAAAGAATAAAAAATCAGAGAGATATTTTTAGCCATTTAAAAAACCTTTTTGTGATTTACTTTTTTTCAAGTCAACAAATTATTAGTATAAACATACTATTTTTGTTTTTAAACATAGCTTACTATAAACAATGCTGAATGTAAATTATAAACCCACAATACTTATTGTTGACGATAACAAAGAAAATCTGAAATTGCTTTCCTGCATTCTGGATAAGGTTAGCGCTAATTTGATTAGTGCCATTTCAGGTTCCGATGCGTTGAAAAAAACAAGTGGAGCAGAGCTTGCCCTGGCCATTGTGGACGTGCGTATGCCTGAAATGACAGGGTATGAAATGGCAGTAAAGCTGAATGAAAGCAGAATAGAAAATAAAGTACCCATCATATTTCTTACGGCTAATTATTTTGATCAGAAAGAGCTATTGAAGGGTTATTCTTCCGGTGCTGTAGATTACATCACTAAACCCTTTTCAAAAAACATATTACTAAGTAAAGTAGCTGTTTTTCTGGATCTTTTTAACCAGAAACAGATCATCCGTAGAAATGCGGAACTACTCAAAGAATCACTGAACGATCTGGCGAAGGCCAATGAGCGTTTAAAAGAACGCGAACAAAAGCAAAATCGGGAGCGCCTGTTCAATAAAGCATTGCTCGACAGTATTCCTGGGATATATTATCTATATACCTACCCTGAACTAAAACTTATAGATTGGAATAAACAGCATGAAAGCATTTTGGGATATGATGCGATAAAAATTCAAGGTAGTTCTACCCTTGATTGGCATTTGTATGAAAATGAGGAGATGGTAAGAAAGTCCATTGACTACATAACTACATATAACAAGACATCAGTTGAAGCCTCATTTCTAACTAAAGATGGTCGTTCAATACCATATCTTCTCACTGCGGTTAAAATTGAGAGCGAAGGTAAGCAATACATCATGGGTGTTGGGATCAATGTAAGCGAGCGTAAACAAGCTGAGCAAGCTTTACTCCACAGCGAATCGATATTAACTAAGGCTCAGCAAATTGCTCATGTAGGAAGTTGGGAGTACGACTACGAGAGCAACAAAATGAAATGTTCGGATGAGACTTTCCGTATCTTTGGTTATGATCCCGGTGGTATAGAGCCATCGCTTGATTTGTTTTACAACATGGTGCATCCCGAAGATTTCCCTTTTTTGCAAAGGGATATAGATAAAGTAAAAGAATTACATGTTCCTTTAAATATTGATTTATGCATCATCCTTCCTAATGGGGAAGAACGTTTCATTCACGAACAGGCCGAAATGACATTTAATGCCGGGGGGGAGCCTATGAAATGGGTAGGAACTGTACATGATATTACCGAGCGAAAAAAAATTGAGGATGAATTGCAAACATCGTTGAAGCAGCTGCACCAATTATCAAAATATATTGAACAGGCAAGAGAGAATGAACGCTTGAATATTGCAAGGGAATTGCATGATGATTTGGGGCAGTCACTTACTGCCGTGAAGATTGATCTGGAAATTATAAAAAAACACGCGTCCGATACAATAGTTAAAGGAAAACTTGAAGATGTAAAAGTTTTAGTAGGCGATACTATCCGTGCTGTTCAACGGATTACCTCGCAGCTTAGACCCGAAATTATTGATGACCTTGGATTGGAAGCAGCCATTGAATGGTACACCACGGAATTTTCGCAACGTTACGGCATAGAAGTTTCTATGGATGTTGAAAGCGGAATTTCCATTTCTAACGATGATGCACTGCCGCTGTTCAGGATTATGCAGGAGTCGCTTACCAACATCGCCCGGCATGCACAAGCAACGCATATTGAAATTATGCTCAGGCAACAAGGTGATTTTATTCAATTTGAAGTAAGCGACAATGGAGTGGGCAT
Source organism: Prolixibacteraceae bacterium (assembly GCA_027858715.1). Lineage (GTDB taxonomy): Bacteria > Bacteroidota > Bacteroidia > Bacteroidales > Prolixibacteraceae > Roseimarinus. The sequence continues at coordinate 8,959 of JAQICD010000261.1, read as the reverse complement.
TACAGAAGATAAAATCAATTCGAAAAAATCGTTTGGGATTATGAGTATGAAAGAAAGAACGACTTCTCTTGGCGGGAGCTTTAAAATTACTCGCAGAGATAAATTTGGAAGCAAAATTGAGATTTCATTTCCCATAAAAAAAGAATAAGCTATGCATATTTTGATTTGTGATGATCATAAAATTGTTCGCGACGGTTTAAAGCAGATACTTGCACAATGCAGTGACACTCTCTTAATTGATGAAGCAGCAAACGGTAGCGAAGTGTTTGATTTATTCAATAAAGCAACTTACGAACTTCTTTTACTCGATATTTCCTTACCCGATCAGAGCGGCTTAGATGTTCTCCAGAAAGTAAAGAAAAAATGGCCCGAAACCCATGTGCTAATGCTGAGCATGCACCCCCAGGATCAATACGCCATACGCGCCCTTACTTATGGAGCTTCGGGTTACCTTAGCAAAGATACTGCTGCCGAAGAATTGCTGCTGGCGGTAAGTGAAATTACAAAAAACGGTAAATACATATCCCAATCGCTAGCCCATTGTCTGGCATTACAGCTCAATAATGACAGCAGCCAGGCAATACATGAAAAACTATCGGACCGCGAATTTGAAATTATGATTAAAATTGCGGCAGGAAAATCATTAAAGGAAATTGGAAATCAATTGTGTATTTCCAATAAAACTGTTAGCACCTACCGAAGCCGGATTATGGAAAAAATGCAACTGGAAAAGAATACCGACCTAGCACGGTATTGTATTGAAAATCAATTGATATAGTTTTCGTTGATATGTTTTATCATTAGTATTTTCTCACCCCACCTCTTCGTGGGCTGTTCGTTCGATAATCTCGTTTTGCAAGGCCTCGCCCAAATCGTTAAAATAATCGCTGTAGCCTGCCACCCTTACAATCAGATCGCGGTAATTCTCGGGGTTTTTCTGTGCTTTACGCAAGGTTTCGGCATTCACCACATTAAACTGAATGTGATGCCCGTCGAGGCGAAAATAACTGCGAATGAGCGACGTGAGTTTGGAAATGGCCAGGTCGTTTTCGAAAAAGGCGGGCGTAAACTTTTGATTCAGCAAGGTGCCGCCGGTGCGCAAATGGTCGATTTTTGCTACCGATTTTAACACAGCCGTAGGTCCGTTGATGTCGGCGCCCTGTACCGGCGATACGCCTTCCGACACAGGTGTACCGGCCAATCGTCCGTCGGGTGTTGCTCCGGTAACGCTGCCAAAATACACATGGCAGGTAGTAGGCAGCAGGTTTACACGGTGCACACCGCCACGTGCGTTGGGCTTGCCGTCGATGGCTTCAAAATAAATGTCGAAAATGGTTTGAATATGCTGGTCGGCCTCATCATCATCGTTGCCATACTTAGGGGTATTGTACAAAAGGTCGAAACGCAGCGCTTCATCATCATAAAAGTTGGCATTAAGATTAGCCACTAACTCCGACAAGGTCAGTTTTTTCTTGTTGAACACATTGGTTTCGATGGAAGCCAAACAATCAGTAACAGTACCAATACCTACCCCCTGAATGTACGAAGTATTATAACGCGCACCCCCGGCTACATAATCGAGACCATTTTTTATACAGTCGTTGGTTATTACCGACAGAAACGGAACCGGCATAAAACGGCTGAACACCTGGTCGATACGGTTGTTGCCATCTATTTTAATGTCGATAAAATAATTCATTTGCAGCTTAAAGGCTTCCACAAAATCACTGAAGGAACGAAAACTGTCGGGCTCGCCTGTTTGCAAACCGATGGTTTTACTGGTAAGGGGATCGGTGCCGTTGTAAAGGGTTATTTCAATTACCTTGGGAATATTGAAGTAGCCGGTAAGGAAGTAAGCTTCGGTGCCAAACGCTCCACTTTCAACACACCCACTAGCGCCTCCATTCCGGGCATCGATGATCGATTTGCCCTGCCGGGTAAGCTCCTGGATAATAGCATCGATATTGAATACCGAAGGCTGACCAAAGCCGGTTTTCAATATTTTAAGTGTGCGATGAATGAAGCTATCTGGATTTTTTTTACTCACCTGTATCATCGAACTGGGCTGCAATAGCCTCATTTCTTCAATTACATCCAGAATTACGAAAGTGAGCTCGTTTACGGCATCGGTACCGTCGGGGTTAAGTCCGCCAAGATTGATAAGGGCAAAATCGGTATAGGTATTGCTTTCCTGTGCAGTAACGCCGATTTTTGGTGGCGATGGATGGTTATTAAATTTTATCCAAAACGATTGGAGTAACTCCACTGCTTTTTCGCGTGTAAGCGTTCCGTTTTCGGTTTCGCGCTTGTAAAATGGGTACAAATGGCGATCGAGGCGACCGGGGTTAAACGAATCCCAAGGGTTAAGCTCAGTAACTACCCCCAAATGAATAAACCAGTAATGCTGCAAGGCTTCGTGAAAAGTTGTGGGAGCGTGAGCAGGCACGGTACGACAAATACGAGCCATTTCGAGTAGCTCAGCTTTGCGTGTTTCATCATTCTCATTACCGGCTATTTTCTCCAGCTTATCGGCATGTCGCGCGGCCCAGTTTATTAGCGCCTTAGCTGCAATGTGCATGGCTTCGAGCTCTTCTTTCTTGTCGAAGGCATGCGGGTCGGTACGATAATCGAGCTTCGCAATGGAGACATCGATTTCGGTTTTAAAATCAAGCATTCCCTTATCGAAAACCTGGTTTCCGGCAACCGTATGCCCCGGGGCGCGCTGCTCCTGAAACTCGGTAAAGATACCGGCTTCGTAGGCCTGCAACCACTCTCCCGACATGTTGGCCATTACACGGTCGCGGTTCGATTTGCCTTTCCAAAAGGGAATTATCTCTTCTTCGTATATTTTGCGTGTTTGGTCATCGACCTTAAATGATACTTTCTCGCGCGAATTCAGAATATCCAAATCGCTGAGGCTGTGTACGGTTATCTCGGGGTAGGTAGGTGTGGCTTTAGGCGCCGGCCCCCGTTCACCTACAATCAGTTCAAGACTATTGATACATATTTCTTTGTTGGCCAAAATGTATTCGAAACATTTGGCACGTTGCATAGGTGTTGATAAGCCTCTTGCTTCGTTGCTTTTGTAAAAGCGGGTTATTAGTTGTGCCCGTTCGGATGAAATACAGTTTACAGCATTAATACTTTGCTCGCGTAGTGTTTTTATTCGCTGGTTCATAATTTTATTATTTAGCCACCAATATTTACGTTAAAATTTTCTTTTTCAAAAGCCGCTTTCCATTCCGAAAGTGCTTCGCGACTTAGCGACGGTACGTCGTGCATGGCATTTTCCATACCAAAGCGCTTGTACTTGGCCGATGCAATGCTATGGAAAGGAAGTAAATCGATGCTTTCGAAAGGTTTATTAGAAACGAATTTGAGAAACTCCTGCAACGAATTATCGTTGAAATTCACGCCCGGCACCACCGGTATTCTCAATCGGGCGGCATAGCCATGCTGCAAAATCCATTCGATATTTTGAATAATTGAACGGTTTGAAACGCCCGTAAATCGTATGTGTTCTTCATCGTTCAATGTTTTGAGGTCGGCCAAAAACACATCGGTTAGTGGCACAATTTCTTTCAGAAGTGAAAGAGAGGTCAGGCAGCTGGTATCAAGTGCTGTGTGTATCCCGTTTTCTTTTAGTAAAGTAAGTATTTCTAGCAGAAAGTCATGCTGCATCAGAGGTTCGCCTCCCGAAAAGGTAACTCCACCACCCGATTCGTCCCAAAACACACGGTCTTTAATCAAATCGGCATACAGCTCGCCAACTGTGAAATGCTTTCCTACCGTTTCTTTTTGATGAAAAGTACGATTGCCCATGCGAATTTCTTTTAGCACCTCAACCGGTTCGGGCGCAATTCCCTCGGGGTTATGGCACCAGGTGCAACGCAGGGGGCATCCCTTCATGTGAACGGTAGTGCGTATTCCGGGGCCGTCGTGTACAGCAAAACGTTTGATATCGAAAACAATACCTGGCATAGTACTTTAAAAAATGTTATAATTTGAAAATGAACACTTTGGAGAACCGCAAAGCAACTGGTATTAGCAAATCCAGCATTCGTATAGTCCCTTGCCTTCAAGGTTGTAGAAGTTGATATGACCTTTCGATATATTCATTGCCCGTAAAGATACAAAGAAAAGTGATTAGTTGATAATCACCCGGTTTATATACTTCTGAATTTTATTTTCAATTATAAACAAATACACTCCGGGGTTAAGTTTGTAGGAATTCAAATTGAGGGGCTGACCGTCGTTAACCCTTGTGTTTAGTACCAATTGCCCGCTTACATCGTATATGTTTACTTTTAAGAGCTCGCCAGAGTTATTTATCGAAATATTTACGTACGCCGATGCCGGACTGGGATATATTTTCAACTGTGCATTGATTGATGATTCATGCTTTGCGAGCGTTTGGTCATCATCATCGGCATAGGGCGAACCATTAATCATTCGCGATGCTTTCCAGTAAGTGTGTTCCGAGGGTGAACCTTCCGGATTTAATTCAACGGCCGATAAGGAATACCCCTGGCCGTCAGGCTCAACAGGCCAGGGGCTTTTATCGCTGAATTCAAACGAGATAAGAAACTGCCCGGCTTGGTCAACTAGGCTTATACGTTCGCCATCGTTTGCGATGTTTTTGGCGAAACTGCCATCGGAAAAGCGTCCATAACGTTCGGCAAAACAGGCAGGATCGGAGGCAATTACATAAAATTCGCCGGGCATTAAAATCGTTTCCAAAGGGAAATGATAGATGATGCCTTCGGTGAACTCAATATTTGACATATCTATGAGATTTTCCCCTGTATTTTTTAGTTCGATAAACTCATACTTTTTGCCCGACACCGAATCATCCCCACTGATTTCATCTTCGGGGTGATAATGCAACTCAGTGATTTTCAGGTTCGAAAAATTACTTTCTGAATTTCTTAAAACTACTTTTTGCAGCGGGCTCCATCCATGGTCGAATTTAACGCGCGACCAAATTACCGTTGTTTCAACAAGCGACAGTCTATCGTATGAAGAAAATGAAGAAGCATCATTTGAAAGATCACCTTCTAATTTTCGCGGGTCGGTGTTGTTTAGCGTGTAATAAATCGTTCCAGTACTGTTGGGATTAAGCATTGAAACCTCAATATTATCGACAAATTCAGTTCGCATATTTTCAATAAGCTTATCATCGGCCATTATCAGTGGAGCATCGCCGAGCGGCCAAAGCCCTTCGTTTTTCAACTGGCTGATAACAATATCGGTTCGGCGGGGAAAATAATCGTTGTACATTTTTTCGATTTCGGGTTCCCAGTGTTCGTGCTTTGTAAGCGACGAATGGGTTTGAGCATCACCCCACCTGGCCGATTCGGCAATAATAGCTCGATCGATTTCTTCAACTCTAATACGGAACAGGGAATCTGCTTTAGCAGGTGTAAGAATTCCGGCAGCGGCTAGCAGCTCATAAGCCCTGTCGGCAAAGCGAAAGGAATATTCGCTGTTCGATGTTAGGCGATAGTGCAACCATTGCGGATTAAAATCGAGTACATCACTAATATACATTGAACCTGTTGAACCCAGATTTACCCGGTTCTCATTAATTCCATTAAAACCATATACTTTATCAACAAACATTGAGTGCTCCGAGTCGTGTGCCATAAATTTAAATCCCTGCGACTTATCTCTACGATTGTAAACGCCGTAAAAGTTGTTTGGCATGTCGTTGCTGTACCAACCCGACACCGGCGCATCGAAATTTCCGGTATAAAAAATAACCAGCATATAATCAACCAGGTTATCGATATCGACCAGAACCTCAGCGCCCTGAATTGTTTCACCCCGTTCGTTTTTCCCTTCTAGTTTGTAGTAATTTCTGTTGGATTGAAAACCTGTACGACTCAGGTTCCAAAGTTGTTTCCAGGCATTGAGATTCCCGTCGGCTGCTTCGACAAAATAAGGCCAGGGCTGGGTATCCACTTTAACAATGTCGTAATCGTCTTTATCGCCACCAAAGTATGTTTCAGCATAGCTGTTGTCGGCCCGTTCGTCGGTTTGGAAAACGCCCCAATACATTCCGTTAAGGTACAAATGATAATAACGGCCGCGTTTGTAGGGCTGCCCCATTTCGCGTTGCAGGTCGCGACTGAATATATCTTTCACCATGGTGTTGTGCGTGCTTCCGTCCATGCTCCACGAGTAGTTTTGCTCGCATCGCAAATCAATTCGGTCGAACGAATCGGCGCCTTCGCTTCCAAACAGTGGATATTTTAGCTTTGTGTTGCCGTATTCACCCCTAAAAAACAATTTAAAAGCATGTTTAGGATTGTTTTTGTTTTTTGCGCTATTGCCTCCCCTTATTCGTAATCCGGCATTGATGCTAAATCCTTCAGTCCCATCGGGGAAAATAAGTTCAGCTGAGCATGGTCGCTCCCATTCTATTCCTTTTTTTTCGGCATTTACATAAATACCTGTTTCAGTATCGAACAGATGCTCCATGTCGGTAACAACCGAAATTGAAGGTATCTGGTAAAGCGCATGTGTAAACTGGATAGAATACTGACTGTTGGAGGTAACATCATCGGCCATTTCGTAATCGATACGCTGACCATTTACATTTTTGTTTGGCCAATTGTGGCCGGGGTTTTTTTGTTGCTTAACCTTATCGGTAAAAATGAATGTTTTGGTAAAAGATGATGTAATTGCAGTGTTGCTGACTTTCAGAACTGCACGAACAACGAATGCCGGCGTACGGCCTCGTCCTGCAGTAATGTCGGGATTAACATCGATCGATGCCATGATGCCACCGTTTATTGCAGATGTTGATGATGAAGGTTCACTTCCGTCGATGGTATAACAAATATCGGCACCCGCAACCGGTGTTGAAATTTTTAGGGTGAAAGGAGCTGTGTAAAATCCTGCCTGATGGCTAAAAATGATATTTTTCTGTACACTGTCGGGCTCATTTTCTAAATTGAAATTGCCGGCACAGGTTAGCTGAAAAAGTATTAAGCTGATAAAAAGTGGAACAAGGCGCATAAGGTTAGAATTAAAAAAAAACCTGCTGCCCAACCAACAAAAATAGCTAAGCAACAGGTTTGCATCCATTAAATTCTATGTTTATTGTATTGAAATATTAAAAACAAAAGTTGCCTGAACCGTTTCACCGGTTTCGTATTCATATACCAAAGCCTGTTTTATGGTGTATTGGTCGCCCGGGGCACAATGATCCGGGTATTGACCAATAGCGAATGTGAAATTGGCTGCATCGTATTCGGAAAATACCATGGCATTGTCGCCCCAGTTGATGACATCGCCATTGGCATCGAACCAGTGTCCGTAGCCGTTCGCTGTGGTCGTTGCATTAAGTTCGCCATTGCTTTCGACAGCATAAAATTTTATTTTGCTATCCATTAAACTATTGATTTCGGCGGGCTGCAACACAAAAGCTGTAGCCAGTTTATCCAGGTCATTTTCGATTGAAACAGAAGCACCGGGGTAAGTATCGGCACTAAACGGAAAAGCCACATTATAAGTTAACGTAACATCCGATTCTTCTTCGTTACCATCAAAGGAGATGCTACCCAGCAGGTCGGTTTTTTCGAACTTCACCTTGTAAGGCCACTGGTCATCGTTGCTTTCGAGCTCGTCCCAGGCATGGGGTTTGTAGCTCGAAGGTGCACCTGTAACCACAAACCAAAGGCGGTTACAACCTTCAGGAACGGTAAACGAAACTTCGTCGGCTGATTTGCGGTTCATTTCGCCATAAACGCGCTGGTCATTGTCCAACAGGGCCACATAACCATAGCGCCAGCCTGCACGGGTCATCGACGCATTGTTGTACTGGCGGGTAGTACCCACAGTACCATCATCGGTATAATTTCCCGGGTCGTTGGGCGCAAGTGCTGAGCCCGGCGTAAGAGCCGAAAACTGAGTAGTAACAACTGTTCCAGCTTCAGGAACATTGAGCGGTATTACATTGTACCCGGTAGTTCCGGGGCAGTGACTGTAAGCCACTTGGTAGGTGTCATCCTCAAGTTGATATAGTTTATAGGTGTATTTTCCGATATAATTGCTGCCCATATCACGAATGGCATCTAAATCCCATGTTACCAATTTTGTTGCTGCATCATACATCTCTGCATTAAAATCGTCAACAGTAAGGTTGTTTATACGCATGTAAGCCTCGATTGGATCTTCGGGTTCACTTGCTTCGCGCCATATCTTCCCAACTATGTCGATGCCATGCTTGTCGGCCCAGTAATAGTTGAGCCAGTAACTGGCATAGCGATGCCACTCGTGGCAAACATGACGGAAATAGTTTTCGGAATAAACGGTGAAGTGATGCGAGTCGAAAACCTGTGACGGATAGCTTTGATAAGCCTGCCACTGAGCACATTGCTCCCAGTAGGTATTCCCGCCGTTTCCACCAAATCCATAACGAAATCCGGCACCTTCGCCAATATCGCAAAATGTTTGATACTGAAAACTATGCCCTATTTCGTGCGCAATGGTTGAACCTACCGGTTTACAGGTTGAAGGACTAACCCACAGGGCGCCGATTACATCATCGTAACCCGAACCGTATGCCATCCAGTCTTCGGTGTAAAACAGGTAAATTTGCATTTTGTAATTATCGAGGTTAGAGCTGCCTTTTTCGGCAAATTTCAGCATATTTACATTCATCTCGTAAAATACTTCGGCTTTGTCGAGCATGTCATCGATATCTACACGAAATGCCTGTGACACGGAAGCTGCATTTGGGTCTTCACCAAAGCCTTCTTCCCAAAGAACAATGAAATGCTCCGACTGCTTACTGCGTACGAAAGTCCATTTGCTGTCGCCCCTTAGAAAATCGACATTGCGATGCTCGGCCGGTTTATGAAACATATTAAAATCGAGTACATCTGATTCTTCGAGCACAATCACTTCATCCACCGCTGTTGTGTCGGGGTCTGAAGTGCTTGTTGTGTCA
>JAQICD010000231.1 GCA_027858715.1 Prolixibacteraceae bacterium | reverse complement strand
TTATGCTTCGGGGATGTTTGAGAGTCATGTAAACGAAAGGCGCTTTGCCAACCTTATGACGCTGTCAAAAAAGTATCATGGCGAATTTAACCTTGAGCATTTGCGGGAAGCGATGCATGAAGCACGGCAATTGAACGAGAACCTGCAATGTGTATTGTTCGAACCGGCAAAAATGAAAATGCATGTAAGCATGAACAGGGTTCCGGCATCGGCCGGACCGTTTACCGAGTTTGATGTGGAGGGACTTTTAAACGAATGAGCAAAACAAAAGGAAGCAATTGCTTTCAACTGCTTCCTGTTGCCTTCTATAGCTTTCCAATGATGAAACTATTACTTCTCTTTATTATTGTACTGTTTTTCATAGTGGCGTTTGAAACTGTAATAATATGAAACTTCACCATACATCGTAGTGTCAATTGACTCATCAATTTCAAATTTGATGCTGTCCTGGAATAGGTCAGATATTGTTTTTGTTCTTTCGAAAAAACCGGGTATTGTGAAAAGTGTACTATCTTTTGAAGTATAAACAACATTAACAACTTCACCACGAATGTTAATAATATATCCTATTTTTGCGTCAGAAAGGATCATTTTTTTTATTATTTTATCATTGTAAGTTCTTTTTATATAGCCTGTTATTTTATCCGTCATTGCATAATATTGTTCTTTTTCATCTTTAAGTAAAGAAGTCGTCATATTTCCTGAATGATCAACAGGCAGTGAAGCTCTCGTTGTTTTAAAATTGCGGTCTTGCACTTTATATAAATCTGTACTTACAATACCTTTTTCAATAATAAATCTCCCGAGTATTAGTGAGTCTTGAGCTGTTGATAATAAAGGAACTAATAGTAATAATGGTAATGATAATTTTATAATACTGAATAATTTCATATTGTTATTTTTTATGGCTGCCAGATACTTTTGGTTCTATTATGTTAATAATGAAATGTCAAGTGCCTAAACTCTTATTCTGGTCAATTATTTTTAATTGAACTTACATGAACTGTTAAAGTTTTGTTCTAATAGGTTAATTAAGGCATCTGGTGATTCAAGTGCATCGCTATAATTTGCATGATCGTATTGTGTATTATAAATGCCAAAATACTCAATATATTTGGCATATTCATCTTGATTAATGTTCTTTGTTGTTCTAATGGCTGTAAGGAATTCAATATTATAATCACCAACTATTTTTTGATATAATGGATCATTATTATCTGCATGAAATGCAAAGCAACAACCTAATTTAAGTAAGTCCTTAAATACTTTTGCCTCAAACTCAATGTTAAGGCTTCCTTCGTCATTGTATTGTGAAGTTCCTCCCGGGTAATATGCATCCTGATAGGCATGAAACATTTCTTCCCATAGGTTATTAAAGGTAATTTCATCTTCATTTAAAAATGAAACTGTTTTTGTTTCTGCGTTATATGCTGCATTTCCATCATGAGGTATGTCCGGATCAATATCAAACTTTAAAGAAACATCTGCATTATCTAAAAAATCAGATATTGCCTGATTTAGGCAATGAAACGAATTAAACTCGACTATTATATCATTAAGTGTTATTTGCTCAGTCTCAGTAAGTGGTCTTTTTACAGGGTCAAGGGGGAGGTATCCACTTCCTGAAGAACCGGGAGTCAGATAAATATCACTGAAACGGCCGCCCCCAGCAATATCGTCAAACAAACTTATTTACTAATTGATAAGAATCAAAGTCTGACAATATTATTTTGTGATTTTATTAATGAGTGGCCATTTTCGGGCGATGAAGTTGATTTTTTGGAGCATAACTGTAGTATATTTCTTATTCGATCTGACTGAGCAAAACAAAAGGAAGCAATTGCTTTCAACTGCTTCCTTTTACCTTCTATAGCTTTCCAATGATGAAACTATTCCTTCTCTTTATTATTGTACTGTTTTTCATAGTGGCGTTTGAAACTGTAATAAGATGAAACATCACCATACACAGTAGTATCAATTGACTCATCAATTTCAAATTTGATGCTGTCCTGGAATAGGTCAGACATTATTTTTGTTCTTTCGAAAAAACCGGGTATTGTGAAAAGTGTACTATCTTTTGAAGTATAAACAACATTAACAACCTCACCACGAATGTTAATAATGTATCCAATTTTAGCGTCAGAAAGAATCATTTTTTTAATTAAATCATCGGTGTAAGTTCTTTTTATATAGCCTGTTATTTTATCCGTCATTGCATAAAATTGTTCTTTTTCATCTTTAAGTAAAGAAATCGTCATATTTCCTGAATGATCAACAGGCAGTGAAGCTCCTCTGGGTTTGAAGTTGCGGTCTTGCACTTTATATAAATCTGTACTTACAATACCTTTTTTAATAATAAATCTCCCTAGTATTAGTGAGTCTTGAGCCGTTGATAATAAAGGAACTAATAGTAATAATGGTAATGATAATTTTATAATGCTGAATAATTTCATATTGTTATTTTTTATGGTTGCCAGATACTTTTGGTTCTATTGTGTTAATAATGAAATGTCAAGTGCCTAAACTCTTGTTCTGGTCAATTATAAGTATCACTGAAACTGCAACCCCCAGCAATATCGTCAAACAAACTTATTTACTAATTGATAAGAATCAAAGTCTGACAATATTATTTTGTGATTTTATTAATGAATGGCCATTTTCAGGCGATGAAGTTGATTTTTTGGAGCATAACTGTGGTATATTTCTTATTCGATATGACTGAGCAAAACAAAAGGAAGCAATTGTTTTCAACTGCTTCCTTCTTTTGCTATAGTTTTCAATAATTTCCTGTTTTTTAATCCTACAACTCAAACACTCCTGTTTTTTCTATAAACTTTTTCCCTTCACCCGATTTTTCAATAAAAAGTGTTCCTGTAGTTTTAGGACCGTTTTTTTTGCTTTCGTCGGTAATATAAACTTCCTCGCGCGGACCGCGGTTTTTGTGGAGGTTCCACATGTGGCCGCCGCCTGCCTTCATGCCAATTTGTTTCATTTCAACCTTTAGTTTATTACCATCAGTACGGGCTACGAGGTAATCTTCGGTATTTACAATCTCACGTCCCCACGACGAACCATGAACAATTTGCCATATCCCGTCTGCTTCGAGAATGGTAACATCGTGAAACTCGCCACACAGGTAAAGATCAACATCGTAATTCTTCATTGATTTGTAGAACGCATTTTCACGACCGTTGTGCAACATGATACTACTTGAAGAGCGAGCTTTTATTTCGCCCCCAAACCGGTACGTGTCCCTGAACAATTTTGAACCTGGCATCGCTGTTTTGCTCCATCACTTCGTTGAACCATTCCAGTTGTTTCCCGGTAACGGTAGCCACCATCGAGTCGTTAATAATTTCAAATGTTTCAACAGACACCATCAGCAAATCGCCTTCGCGAACATAGTAAGCAAGTCCCTTTTTATTTTCGGGGCCGTTTTGTGGCATTTGTAACATGTCGTTATAAATGTTTTCGAGGTGTGGTACCAGTTCCAGTTTTTCTGCCGGCCAGGGATCGTCGCCCAGTTCATGATCGCCAACAGCGGTGTAGTAGGTTAGACCGTGTTTCTCGAGGTGCCGTTTCCAGCCCGAATAGTAGAGTGTTCCCATTTGCTCGACACATTGGGGCGATTTCCACCAGTGACCGTTGACCAAATCACCTGCAACCAAAACAAAGTTGGGGTTCTCTTTTTCTACTTCATTCAGGAAAAAGTTTACTGCATTGTCCCATTTTGGCCAGGGATTGGGTACATCGAAATTGAAAAAGTCGGGGAAGCTAACAAAAGTTACTTCATCCGTTCCTGTTTGCTTTTTTGTTTCTGAACACGATGCAAAACTGATTGCTACAATCAGCATTGCTGTCAGGTAGTTAATTGTCTTTATATATATTTGAGTTTAGTAATATTCTGAGTTGCCGGATTGACTGTCAACCGCTTTGCAATTCTTCCCAGTACTCAACTGCCCGGCGTGTATGAGGAATAACAATAGTTCCGCCAACAAGGTTTGCCACGCTGAATACTTCAAACATCTCTTCGTTGGTAACGCCCTGGTTGTAGCATTTTGTTGCAGCCCCGTGTTATAGAAACAAACCCTGAGATGGATGCTTGTTGTAGTCGTTTAGGTACCAGACTGTCGTACGTTTCATTTAAAGAAAGTTCAACATTTATGGCTTCTTCGCCTTCGTTTGCCTTATCAATGAGGTAGGGGAGATCGCGATAAGCATCGGGACCGGCAACCAGGTCGACTACTTTTTCTCCAGCAGGTCGTCGGCCAGCCGCTCGGCCATGCAGCCAATCATGCCAATAATAAGACCTTTTTTCTTCTTTTTATATGAATTAAAAAGGTTGAGGCGCCCCCATACACGTTGTTCGGCATTGTCGCGCACCGAGCAGGTGTTGATAAAAATGGCATCGGCTTTGTTTTGGTCTTCTGTAATCCTGTATTCCTTTTCAGCCATTACAGATGCCACAACCTCGCTGTCGGCAACGTTCATCTGGCATCCATGCGTTTCGATATATAATTTCTTGCTCATTTTCGTACATATTTTGAGGGGACAAATTTACAGGATTTTTTTAAATCACACTATTTTGTCTGATTAAGATAAGAGGATATGATCCTAACGATTCAATATGATGGATGAGAGTCCCGAGCAAATAATGCAGTATGTTAATACCGGTGAAGTTAGTACAGGAGGTATTGAAACCATACTTAACTCAGATGCAATTGGATCATGCGTAGTTGTTACAGCATTTGATCCTAATATTAAGGTTGGTGCTATGGCTCATGTAATGCTCCCCGGAAGCTCACCTCAAAAAGGGGTTTCCGTTTCTACAAAATATGCCGCAGATGCTATTGACGAATTATTAAATCAGTTGTTAAAAAAGGGGGCAAAAATAGAAAATCTAAAAATATGCTTACTGGGGGGTGCAAACGTATTAAAAAGAGCAAATGATACAATCGGAAACGACAACATCAACTCGGTAGAAAAGTTACTTAACGATTTGAATTTTAAAGTTTGTGCAAAATCAACAGGAGGAACCGAAAGAAGAACAGCATTATTTCATGTTGAAACCGGAAGTGTTTATTATACTTTAGGTGATTCAAAAGAAAAATTACTTTGGGAATATTTAATTTAGACAGATAATTTACCGATATTACTCTGTATGAAAGCAAACGAACAGGAATTAAGAGATAAAGAAGTCATTACACAAGAGGCACGTGAATATGCCGAGAATGTTATAGCAACGGCACGAGTGCCACTGGTAACTCTTGATAACGACTTGCGTGTGATCACCGTAACCCATTTTTTTGCACAACTTTTCAGGTAACTCCTGAAGAAACTAAACATTCTAATTGTTGAAAATGATGTAGGGCTCAATTGTCGTTCGTTCTAAGTTATTCGTCATTCATGATAATTATCAGGTGGTTTGTATATTTCTAACAGTTTAAAGTAACATTTTTAGCATTTATACGACTAATTAAGTATAGGAAGCACAAATGAGCAATTGAAAATAGCTAAATTTTTAAAACACATTTTTATGAAAACACGTTGCATAATAGTAGATGATGAACCCTTAGCCAGGGATTTGATTTCAGGATATCTGGAGAAAATTGATAATATTGAATTGGTTGCCAAATGCGAGAATGCCATGGAAGCTTTTCAGTTGCTCAAGGAAAAGAATGTTGATTTAATTTTCCTGGATGTAAACATGCCTCAAATATCAGGCGTAGATTTTATTCGTTCATTAAGTAATCCACCCAAAGTGATTATTATTTCGGCACATAAAGAATACGCTCTTGAAGGTTTTGAACTGGACGTTGTGGATTATCTGTTAAAGCCGGTTTCTTTCAGCAGGTTGTTAAAGGCTGTGGATAAGTATTTTATGTTAACCAAGGAAAAAACGAATATACATGGTAGTGAAAATATTCGTAAAGATGATGAGTTCATCTACCTGAAAGAGAACAAGAAAGTGATCAAGGTGGTATTGAATGAAATTCAGTACATCGAAGCAATGGGGGAGTATTGCCAGGTGTTTGTTGATGACAGGAGAATTATTCCGAAGTTATCGATAAAAAATTTTGAAGATATATTAACCAATAAAGATTTTATTCGCATTCATAAATCGATTATGATTCCTCTGAAAAAGGTAACCGCATTTTCGGCCTCAACTATTGAAATAGCCAAATTAAAGGAATTACCCATTGGTAGAAGTTATAAGAAGTCGGTACTACATGCTCTGGAGTACCACGGGAAGATGCAAGAGGCATAAAGTTGAGATTGGAGAAACTTAAAAAAACCGGAACTGGTCAGTTCCGGTTTTTTTAATGATTAGTAACTGTTTATAAGCGTAAATAAGCAAAGCTTTTTATTTCAATCTGAATTCGAAAATTTAAATCGAACTTGGGTTAGTAGTTTTCGTTTTGAGAAAGGTTTGTGTTTACATCTCGTTCTCTTTGTGGAACAGGAAATACCAATTGTGGTGAATCATAAGCCAGATCCTCAACTGACCATCCCCATCGTTTGTAATCGTGCAAACGGTTTCCTTCAAAAATCAATTCCCGGATACGTTCATTTCTTACAAATTCGAGATCCACTGTTTCGGGTGTATCTACATCGGCTCTCAATCTGATTGCCGTAATATCCTCAACAGGAGCAGCTCCAATTTCTGAGTCATTTTCAAGATTGGCCTCAGCGCGGGTCAGGTACATTTCGGCCAATCGTATAAAGGTCAAATTTTTGTCGAAATTTAACCACTTTGCACAGAAATTAGCACCACCATGATTGTTTCCAAAGCCATTGTAATACAAACTTTTTATGTCTCCTTCGTCGGAGTCGTCAGTCAAGTCTGTTTGCAATTCACCTCTTAGGTCACCATCCTCATACAAGGCAAAAAGAACTTCGGTGATGGCAAAATCGGAACGGCCGGTAACATTAGTACTGGCATAAAAGGCCGACATTCCTTCGTTCCCTGTTCCGCTTTCATTCCCCAGGTTATCATCGTTATTCTGTTGAAAGGTGAATATATCCTCAGCTGTATTTGCAGCATGATTAAAGGCGGCTAAGGGTGTAGCAGACAAACTGAATAATTCTGATTCAATCACATCATTTGCTGCATTTGCTGCTTTTTCCCATTCTCCTGTAGTTAGGTAAAGTCTCGATAAAATTGCTTTGGCTGCAAACTTATTGGCAAAGAAATATTCCCCTTCTGAGAGTAAGTTTGCTGCTTCTTCAAGGTCAGATTGTGCCTGATTATATACCTCTTGTACGGTGGCTCTGTATGGATATTGTTCTTCTGTATTGTCTAAAACCAGGGGAACTGCATCTGCATTGTTGGAAGCTCCGGGCTTATATGTTGGTGCATAAAATCTTGCCAGATCAAAGTAGCACAAGCCACGCAGGAATAGTGCTTCTCCCTTAATTTGGTCTTTTTCAGTTTGTTCAACAACGTCGATATTTTTCAATACCTGGTTGCAGATGTAAATTCCCTGATACATATCCTGCCATGCAGATTCAGGCCACATAGATGAGGCAACTAGATTTTTTGAAAGGTATTCTCTGGGTTGGATATACGTTCCCTGGAAATTGATCTCTCCCTGGTCTGCCATTAATTCAGCACCATGAAAAAGCTGTTGTCCATATCCGTCTCTGATATCCACATAGGCTCGGTTTAAAGCCAGTCGTATATTTTCTCCGCTTGTTAAGGCGGTTTCGGTATCGATACTTTGTTTAGGTTCAAGCTCAAGAAAATCCTGACAGCTGAACAAAACAAAAACCGATAAGTATAGTAATATTTTTATTCGTTTCATTTTTTTTATTTTTAGAAAGTTATTTTAATACCAAATGTGTATGATTTTGCCTGCGGTGTTGAATAGTACCAAATACCTTGTTGAATGTTCGATGAAGTTTGTGTTCTGTTTGTGCCCGCAGAGTTCACTTCCGGATCATACAAAGGGAAGTTTGTCCAGGTCATGATATTGAGTCCACTCGCATAAATCCTCACTTTGTAAAGACCCGCTTTGGAAATCAATTTTGTTGGAAGATTGTATCCAAGTGTTAGATTCTTTAGTCTCAGGTAGGATCCGTCATAAATCCATCGTGATGATGGTCTGGTTCCATTGCTTTCTCCAAAACGTGCCTGGGGTACATCGGTAATGTCGCCGGCTTGTTGCCAACGGTTCATCTGATCCTTGGTTTGGTTATCAACCCAGTCGCCGTTAGCACTCATGAATCTTCCGGCCTCGTTGTACATGTCGTTTCCATATACAAACTGGAAGAGTATTTTGAGATCAATTCCTTTATAAGAGAAGAAATTTTCCAATCCACCGTACCAGTCAGGATTAGGATCGCCTACGACCATATCGGCAGCTTGAGAATAGTTATTGGTTGTTTCGTCACTGCCTTTTTCCAAATAATACAGTGCATCTCCGTTTTCGGGATCAACACCTGCGTATTTCTTCATGTACAGTACGCCAATGGGCTGACCTTCTTCCACGCGGTTACGACCAAATGTCATTGGAGATACTATGTTCAATACTTTATTTTTATTGGTAGCCAGATTCAGGCTGGTATTCCATTTTAGGTCGCCGGTAAGGTTATTTGAATTAATTGAAAATTCCACACCTTTATTTTCCAGTTCTCCCACATTTTCAGTAATACTTGCAAAGCCGGTTGTGTAAGGCAATAAGCGGTTAAGTAACAAATCGGATGTTTTTTTATAGTAAAAGTCTATTTCACCATTGATTCTGTTTTTGAAGAATCCAAAATCAAGGCCAATATCCGTTTGAGCGGTTGTTTCCCATGATAAATCAGGATTGGCTAGCTGAGATGGTCTGATCGCCGGTTTGCCGGCATAACTGCTGCCTTCATAAAGTCCACGTGAGCCAAAGTTGCCAATTTCGGAATTCCCGGTTAAGCCATAGGATGCGCGTAATTTCAGATAACTGACAATTTCCTGATTCAACATGAATGCTTCTTCAGAAATTAACCATCCCGCAGAACCGGAATAGAAATTACCATATCTATTGTCGGCACCAAACTTGCTGGATCCATCAATTCTGTAGCTGGCTGCCAATAAGTATTTGCCGGCATATTTATAGTTGGCTCTTGAAAAGAGTGACATGTATGAGTACGAAGTTGCAAAGCTGTAAAAATCGTCGTTTTCTGCAGCGGATGCAATGGTTTGAAATTCATCTGAGGGGAAGGTTTTTCCACCGGTACGACTAATAAACTGCTCTGATTTCTGCAATGAGTTACCGGCCACAATTTCTAATTTGTGCACCTCGTTGAAGTTTTGAGTATAGTTCAGGTAGTTGTCGAAAGTCCAGTTGAAAATATTGGAGTTTCGGAGGTAAGATTTTCCTGCCGGTGAGCCGTCGTCTGTTTTTCTGCTTCGGTATTGATCTTCTCTCTGATTCAGATTGTCCACACCGAATAATGAATGAAAGGTAAGTCCTTTTGTCATCTTAATTCTTGCAAATGCATTGGCAAATGTCCGGTATGTGCGGGTGTCATTTCGGTCGTATTTGTGTGAAATTAATCCATTGTAGTAAAACGTATCACCGTAGGGTTCGCCATCAACAAAAGCAGGGAAGAAGGGAGCCTGGGCTATTAATTGCATGGGCGTAGCAAATGCATTATCGTTAGAAACACGATATAGATCGCTTTTAACAAAATTGAATTTTGCACCCAGATCAACTCTCTCACTGACTTTATGATTCAGGTTTAAACGTCCACTGAATCTTTCATAGTCGTTGCCAATTAGTATGGCTTCCTGGTCATCATATGAAAAGCCAAAATAATATTGTGAGGATTCGTTTCCTCCCTGTGATGACAGACTTGCACTAGATGAAACGGCATTTCTGAAAGCATGATCGTTCCAGTTTGTATTTGGTGCTTCTTCAATACTTTCATATCCTCCCCATGAAAGTATTTGCGCTTCACCCTGCCCGGAATCTGCCCATTGCGCATTTTCCATTGATTCACCAATGAGTTCAACATATTCCTCGGTGTTCAGAAAATCGGTAACGATTGTTGGTTCTGAGTATGAACGTGAATAACTAAAATTAATTCGTGAAGGTTGATTGGTTCTTCCTGTTTTGGTGGTTATAATTACTACACCATTTGAACCTCTTGAACCGTAAATAGCTGCAGCTGATGCATCTTTTAAAATCTGAATGGATTCAATATCATCAAAATTTAAATCTGCAATCGGATTCGTTGGATGATTGGTAAGTGTTCCCTGATCTTCGGTAGTGATAATCATACCATCAACAACATATAATGGCTGATTGCTGGCACTTAAAGAAGAAGTACCTCTTACACGAATTTTAATACCTTCTCCTAACTTTCCTGACGATTTTTCAATGAAAACACCAGGCGTTTTTCCCTGTAATGAGGATTCAAAAGAAGGAGCAGGAACTTTTTGTAAGGATTCAACATCCAGTTTGGCAATAGATCCGGTAATGTCTGATTTAACTTGTTGTCCAAAACCTACCACAATCACTTCATCAACACCAACAGCTTCATCTTCCAATTGGACATTAATTGATGTTCGTCCATTAATATCTACTGTTTGTGTTTTCTTACCAATGAAGGTAAATTTCAGAGACCTGCTGCCTGCAGGTGGCTGAATTTCGTAATAGCCATCGGCATTGGTAACTGTACCAATAGTGGTGCCCTCTGCAACGACAGTTACTCCGGGCAGGGGTAAGCCATCGTCAGACGAAGTTACCTTCCCGGTTATGGTTTGCACCTGTGCATTACTCAAATTGAAAATGAGCAAGCAAATGATAATAAAAGTAATTTTCTTCATAAAACTGTTTTTAGATGATTCTTCATTCATAATCAATTGCCCAAAAGGCAGTGTGATTTGTGTTTTGAAATGTTAAATTATCTAAAATGAAGGAAGTAGATTATGTTGATTGCCCAACACAGGTTAAGACAGGTTGAATTAACTAATCTTGTATTTATACTGGTTTAAAACGTTGTTATTGGTCATTCATACTTTGCAAAGCGATGTTTGATGCAAAATAATAAATATATAAAATAAAAAAGGAGATGCTTCTGCACCCCCTTTGTAAAAGATCTTAAAAATTGCGCTTTTATTACCTTTTCTTATGATTCAAACTTACAAACTGTTTTTGACTCAAATGGAGAATATGTTTAAACGGTAAGTGTTGGATGATGAAAGGACAATTATAGAGGTTCAGTGGGAGATATGGGTGAATGAATGTTGTTGCTGGTTGTAGTTTTAATTTGACTTAATCTCTCGCCATGAGCTTTCGTTTGTTCGTTTATATTGAATTTCACTTCTTTCTGTTTCATCATTAACAATAGAAACAGGTTTGTATGGAATTGTAAAAAAGAAAGTAGAACCTTTCTTTGGTTCTGATTGAACCCATATTTCTCCACCCAGTAATTCAGTATAGCCTTTTGAAATTGATAGTCCAACGCCTGTACCGCCATATAATTTATTTGTAGATTTATCAGCTTGTCCAAATCGCTAGAATATTTTTTCATAAAAATTAGGATTAATCCCTATGCCCGTGTCTTTTACGTAGAATTCCAAGTTGTTGTTTTTTAGCTGATAGCCAAATTCTATAAAACCTTCATGGGTGAATTTTAATGCATTTGTTAATAAATTCGTTAATATTTGAATAAGCTTTGTTTTATCTGTAAAAATTTCTGTTTCCTTGTCTGGCATTTGTTGTTTGGCGAGCAAGGAAATATTATTTTTTTTCGCTTGTTGTTTAAAGGTCGAATGTAAATCTGCAATTATGTGATTTATACAAACTTTATCAATATTGCTTTTTTCTTGTTTTGACTCCAATGAGGACATTGTAAGTATGTTGCTAACAATTGAAACCAATTGGTCTATTATAATTATCAGTTATTTTTTTAAAAAATAGAAGAATAGGTTTGGTTTCCTGTTTAGCTGTCACAATATTTAATTGTTCAATGAAATTTATTTTTTCGTCTAAGTCAAAATTTTTCCCTGTTAATGTTTGAATAATTTCTTTGATCTGTTTGTTCTTAAAATCATTCTTGTTTCTGTTGGTTATATCTAATAAGGAATTATTGAACTTGATAATCTGATCATTAACATCTGTAATGACTATTCCTATAGGTAAAGTGTCAATAATCTGATTAACAACTCTCTTTGGCGTAACCTCAAACAATTCATATTTAACAATACTATAAACTAAACCAACAACAAATACGATCATACATAAATCAACCAAAAGTGGCATTTGAAATTGGGTGAATAATTTAGGGAGAAACACATTTAATGATGCGAGAATAAATGATATTATCCCGGTTATAAGAATTATGAGAGATTGCTTTTTTTGAATGAAATCAATTTTTCCTCTTATAAATTTCAATAATAGTATAAAGCTCGAAAGAATTAATCCGTTATGTATTATGCTGGTTAACAGGTATATGTGTTTGTTGTTGTATTCAATGACCCACAGATTAAAATTGTCTTTTATCGTTATTGATGCAAAATTTGTGGTAAGTTGGAATATCAGAATTGTAATAAAATAAAGTGCTAATAGTGCGTATATTATCTTATTTGGTTTAATTAATTTTGTAAAAGTACAAATACTGAGAAAAATAAATATTCCGAATCCAATATTAGCCAGGTGACCTAAATGCATAAATATTTCTGCAGTTTTTTTTGTAACAAGGGGATTTTGAATAAATGATAGTGCTAAGCTCCAAAGTGAAAAAAACATAAGCAATCCAAAGACCATTTGATTCAGCAATTCTTTTTTGTTTTTATTCAAAACATAAATTGCTAATCCTAATAAAATTATGAAGATAGAATTATGTATAAAGTGCATTGCTATCATGATTTTTTTATTGACTTTTGCTGTAAAATGAAAGTTGTCGTCGCGGATTTTGAAACGCGTCAGCTTCTGCAGAAAATGACGGTCAGAAAATGAGCAGAGACAACTTATTGCATGAACCACACGGCACAATTTACAAAGATTTAGGTTGTGATGTATTCAATTTTCATAAAAAGTTCTATCAATATTGTTCGGTAAAAATTAAATTAAATCGCAACCCGGTAAATTTAACAAAATGAAACGAGCATGATTCTGACGATCACAAAAGGGCATGGTTAACTCATGCGAATCGTAGATCAACGTAATGTAATGGAGTTAATTCCACGCGGATGCTTCGAACATCAGAGTGTCGCCTTTCGATCCAGTAGATTGACAGCTTGTTATAAAAATTATCAACCAAAATTTTAATTATTGAATAAAATGGATTTAAGAAAGGGTATTTTTTTATTATGGGCAATGTTAAGCTTATTGACGTTTGTTTCGATTGCTCAAGATGTAACCATCTCAGTAGATGCTAACCAAAATAAGCGTGCTGTTTCGCCATACATTTATGGGAAAAATAGCAATGAAGCCAAACCTGCGCAATTGTACCGCGATGCCGGTGTACGCTTTTCGCGCATGAACCAGGGAAACAATGCCACAAAATACAACTGGCGCAAGAAAATAACAAGCCACCCCGATTGGTACAACAATGTTTACCCCAACAATTGGGATACAAAGTCAATAGAAGCGACACAGAGCCACCCCGACATGCAGATAATGTGGGCTTTTCAGCTCTTGGGCAGGGTGGCTTCGAGCACCGCTCACAACTTTAACGACTGGGCTTTCAACCAATCGCAATGGTGGGAAGGACACGGGCAAAATCTGGCCGGAGGCGGAACCCCAAACACCAGTGGAGTAAACCCATCGAAAGCTGCCGTTGAAGGCAATATCGAACTTTATACCCAAGAGTGGCCTGCCGATTCAACCGTGGGCATTTTGAAATATTGGTTTGGATCAGAGGGCTTGGGCTTGAACAAAGAGCAATTCCTTTATTGGAGCATGGACAACGAAGCCGACGTATGGAACGGATCACATGATGATGTGATGAAAGACGGCCTTTTACCTGCATCCGAATTTATGGACAAGTACATCGAAGTGGCCAAGAAAGCACGCGCCTTATTTCCAGAAATCAAAATTTGCGGACCAGTTACCACCAGCGAGTGGCAGTGGTTTATATGGGGAGAAGAGAGCATCTGGATAGATGGAAAATATTACAGTTGGTTCGAATATTTTATTAAGCGCTGTGCCGATGAGGAAAAAGAATCGGGTATCAGGGTGTTGGATGTTTTCGACATTCACCATTATCCCTATGCACCAACCAATGCCGATGCCCTCCAGAACCACCGTATCTTTTACGATAAAAATTATGTGTATCCCGGGGCGAATGGCATTAAAACTATCAATGGGGGATGGGACAATTCGCAAAACAAAGAATTCATTTTTACACGAATCGAAGATTGGTTAGATCAGCACTTCGGCGATGGTCATGGAATAACACTTGCCCTTAGCGAATGGAGCCCCGGGCCTGACGAGCCTAATCTTGCTTCGGTCATTTATGCCACGCATCTCGGAATGTTTGCCAATCACGGGATTGATTTTTTCACGCCTTGGAACTGGTTTACCGGAATGTGGGAGTCGTTACACCTGTTCAGCCGGTATGCTAAAGGGTTCAGCGTTTCAAGCACCTCATCGCTCGAGAACACCGTTTCGGCTTACACAACTGTAAATGAAATTTCCGACTCAACAACCATTATCATTGTGAACCGCGACCAAAGTGCTGCACGTAATGTAACTGTTAATCTCAATGGGCTTGCAGTAGTTGACGGAAGTTACAAAACTTTGCAATTGGCCTCACTCCCTTCAACAGAAACATTCAAATCGCACACCAACAACGCGCTAAAAGAAAGCTCAGAGGCAGTAAGTTCAAATTCTTTTACAATCAATGTTCCAAAGCTTTCAACCACTGCTGTTTTGTTAACTTCAACACCAACAACAGGAGTTGGTAAGCTTCAAAATAAAGCTGATGAAATTAACATCTATCCTAATCCCATTGAAAATGAATTGTATATAAGCATGGGATCATCCCTTGCCGAACCAACACAAATCACCGTGTTCGATCAGCAAGGAAGAAGAGTAAAGGTTGTGGATACTTTTTATGATGGAAGCTCTGCTGTCAAGGTCGATTTGTCGTCCCTGCAACAAGGATATTATTTCCTTTCGGTGCGGAATAGCCAAAACATCACAACAAAGAGTTTTGCGGTGAAAAGATAGAAGGAGCAGCTCTGTGATCCTCTGTGTGACCTTCGTGATCCTCTGTGTAATTTATTTAATTGTTACACTGAGATACACAGAGAAGACACAGCGTTTCACAGAGAAAAAATACAAATGAATTATGAGGCTTTGCCTTCAAAAGAGAAAAAATACATAATGAATATGAGAAGTTTAGTGTTGTTGATGATTCTTTTGGTGGTTTTTGTGGGAAACACCGTTGGTCAAAGAACCTACAAAAACCCGGTAATTTCAGGCATGAACCCCGACCCAAGCATTTGCCGACTGGGCGACGATTATTACCTGGTTACTTCCACCTTTGAGTATTATCCGGGGGTTCCGGTTTATCACAGTAAGGATCTGGTCAACTGGAAACACATTGGCCATGCCTTGCATACCCCAAAAAACTGTCCGTTGGGTGGTGCTTATTCATCGGGAGGTAATTATGCCCCGGCCATTCGCTACAACGATGGCACTTTTCACGTAACCTGCACCAACTATGGCGGCCATGGTTCACAGGGGGCATTTTATGTAACGGCCACAAATCCGGCAGGTCCCTGGTCCGATCCTGTTTGGGTGGGCAACTGGAACGTCGATCCGTCTATCATGTTCGCCAACGACAGCATGTACTGGGTAAGCCCCGACAACAAAGGCAGTTTCATGGTTGGGACTTTCGATCCAGTTAAGAAAGAATTTATAACACCTTTAAAATTGATCGCAGCTGGTTTAGGTGGTTCGTCGCCTGAGGGACCGCACATGTACAAAATTGGCGAATACTATTACCTGATGTCGGCCGAGGGCGGCACTGGTTACGAGCACCGCGAAGTAATACAGCGCAGCAAATCGCCTTACGGACTTTATGAACCAAGCCCTTACAATCCTGTAATTTCAAACATGAAAAAGCCAGAAAGCCCCTTCCACGCTATTGGTCATGCCGATTTGGTTCAACTGCCCGATGGTAGCTGGTGGCTGTTCTCGTTGGGCATCAGACCCAAAGGTGGGAAATACCATCACCTGGGACGCGAAACCTTTCTGGCACCTGTGAAATGGACCGACGATGGCTGGCCCATTGCTGGCGATAACGGCATTATGCTCGAAGAATTTACCGCGCCGAACCTTCCCGAACACAAATGGGAAAAAGATCCGGTGCGCGACGATTTCAGCAGCGAAAAACTCGAATTACCATGGAATTTCCTCAGGAATCCTTACGCAGCCGATTGGTCGCTTACTGAAAAACCCGGCTATTTGAGGTTGAATGGCTCAAAAGTGAGCTTGTCGGGAACAGATTCACCTGCTTTTGTTGGCAGGCGGCAGGCTCATTTCAACATGGTGGTTTCAACTAAAATGAGCTTTACACCTATGGCCGAAAACGAGGAAGCAGGCTTGGTGGTGCGTGGCAACGATGAAAACCATTTCAGCTTGTACGTCACCTTGCACGAAGGAAAACGGGTGGCCACGTTGAGGAAAGCGCTGAAGGACAAAGAAACTGAATTAACAAGGCTTAATGTACCGAAAGACGATGTGATCCTAAGCATAAGCGCAAGCGAACTGGAATACAAATTCTGGGTGCAGCCCAAAGGCAAGAAGGCCAAATTGCTTGGCACAGCTGCTACCAAAGACATTTCGACCGAGAAAATCAGTGGTTTCATTGGTGCGTTTATCGGAATGTATGCCTCGGGCAACGGAAAAGCCAACACCAACCCCGCCGATTTCGACTGGTTTGATTATGAAGCAAAGGATTGAGATTAGAAACCACAGAGATAACAGAGAATAACACAGAGTACACAGAATTTTTCTCTCTGCAATTAAACTGCATAAAACAATATAGTGTCGCCGCGATGCGGCTTGATCATGGCGTTGATTCATGTTTTCTACCATACTATTGGTGCGATGCACCTGACAAGATATTGATCCCCATTGTGTCGATAGTATGGTATGAGAATTAATTTTTTGGATTGACAATGATACTTTTGAGAATGATGACGAATTGTCAATAGAGTTATTTAATAGTGCTTTACGAAGAAATTTTAACATAAAACATAATGACATCAATAAACTGTGGAAGAACTATAGCTTTGAAAATGGCTTGCCGATTTTTAAAACATTTATCGAACTCATATTCTTGAAGCAGAGCCAAGTAGCTGTGATAAAATTGTTCTGCCAGTATTCATCTGGCAAAACTGCAATGACTTTTACAATTTTGATTTCAAATCGAAAAATATTTTAAAAAAACTTAAAGCCCCTATTTATAATACTTCTGTAGGGTTTAAATTAGATTAAACCGGACAGTAGTGAAAACAAAATATTGTAAATACGTTGAAATCTAACATTTAATTAATAAATTTACGTAGCATATCTCACTAGAGGAGAGAGAGAAGAGCAATTTTTATTTAAAAAAAATGCACCAATCACTAACAGAGGAGTAAGTTTTTTAGGAGTCGAGATCATTTATTTTAATGAAACATGAATAACCCATAAATATAGCTCGTGTTTAAATCGAATTGAAAGCATAACGAATGAATTAGTTGCAAACTATGTTTTATCCTAAAAAGAAACACAATGAAAACAAAAATCTCCTTTCTATCTGTATTGTTTTTATTACTTCTAAGCTCCATTAATGCGCAAGTTGTAGCTCCAAATGTACGTGTCAATGACGTAAGCAATGTAAATGCTGATTTGGTCGGGGGAAGGAGTATGGATGTATTGAACGACTCTGTTTACATCGTCTGGAGTGATACCAGAAATAGCGAAATACCCAACATTTTCTTCTCAAAATCGATTGATGGTGGGCAAAGTTTCTTGCCAGGAGTAAATATTATTCCAGAAGGAACTCATTTATGGCCCAGTATTGCGGTTGACCCTGATGGAGTTATTTATGTTGCCTGGAATAATGTTAGTGGCACAGAAGAGGCGCCAATCTTCACTATTTGGTTCACAAAATCGGTTGATGGCGGACAAACATTTCAAACACCCATACCCTTAACAAATGGCAATTCGGAGGTATTCCCTTTCATTGGCACTCACAACGATAATGTTTATGTTTTCTATACAGAAGGGATTAATTTTGAATGTGCCGATTACTTTCTTACCCGTTCGACCAATAAGGGTGCTAATTTTGAAACCCCTGTTCAGGTTAATGATGCTCCCTGTAGTGGAACGATTAATTTTGATATTTGTAATTCAATGGCGATTGATGATGCCGGGTCAATTTATCTGGCATGGGTTGATGGAAGACGAGCCGAAGGTAATGGCGATATTTATTTTTCAAAATCAAGCGACAATGGGCTTAACTTCAGCCCTAATGTGATGGTCAATAACATTAATTCAGACGGAGCAGATGCTGATCAGTATTTGCCTGCTATTGCAGTAGGAGGAACAAATAGTGTATATGTTGGTTTTGTCGATTTAAGGCTGGGAGCTGACGATTGGACAAATAATCGGGTTTATTTATCGGTTTCGGAAAACGGAGGAACTAGTTTTTCCCCTGAAGTATTGTTGGCCGGCTATGACGGATTTTGTAAAGGATTTGGTTTATCGGCATCACCCGATGATAAACTGAGTATTGCAATGTTTGGTGTGCATGGTATTGACTGGGGCCTTTGGTTACAGGAGTCAACCGATGGAGGTAAAAACTATACCGATCCAACCAAAATAAGTGATGAAGTGAGTATTTCGGGCGGTGGTGTCAATATTATTAGAGCTTCAAACGGTTATTTAAACTTCTCATGGACAGACGACCGAACGGGAGATGAAGAACAGGAAATTTATTTTTCAAAAACACTCACTGAACCTGAACTTACCGTTTCACCTAATACTTTTAATATTGCAGCTCCGGCAAACAGTAACCAAACATTCAATATTGCTTCTAATGTTGAATGGACTGTATCGAGTGACCAAACCTGGCTCACGCCCACACCAACTGCCGGGAGTAATAATGCCACCATAACCCTTACAGCTGCTGAAAACGTATTTACCATTCCCCGAACTGCGACACTTACAGTTGCAGGAATCGGTGTTGAATCACAGGTCGTAACCATCACTCAAGCAGGCTTGGGGCCAGCATTGTTTGTTTCAGACGAAGCATTAACGATTTCATCTCCTGACAACAGTGTTGCAACCTTTACCATTACATCCAATATTGATTGGAGCGCAGAGAGTGATCAGAACTGGCTCACCCCAAATCCGGCAACAGGAAACTCAGATGGCACTGTAACGCTAACTGCTGATGAAAATACAAATATAAATCCCCGGATTGCGACCGTTACGGTTTCGGGAGTAGATGTAACGTCTCAAATAATAACCGTCACTCAGTTGGGAGCCACGCCTGTATTGCTTGTTTCAGTAAATGTATTAGAAATGTCTGCCGAGAACAACAGTACTTCATCCTTTTCAATTACCTCGAATACTGAATGGACCGTTTCGAGTGACCAAACCTGGCTTACAGCCCAGCCTGCATCGGGATCGAACAATGCTACTGTTACTTTAACAGCATCGGAAAACACTATTAATACTCCCCGAACAGGTAACATCACAATTTCGGCTACTGAAACAGCATCCGTAGAAGTGACTGTAACACAAGCAGCCGGGGAGACAACTGGACTCAATGAAACAGAAACAGGAAAAATTGAACTATTTCCTAATCCGACCGATTTGTGGTTAAATATTAAAAACATTTCGGACGAAGCATGGATTGCTGTTTATGATATGCAGGGCAGGATTTGTATTGAAGAAAGGTTAGGTACGAAACAAATTAATGTAAGCGAATTAAAGAACGGTTTTTATTTTGTGAAGGTTATTGATAAAAACAATACAACATATTTGAAGATGATTAAACATTAAACCCTGCAATTGTGAGTTACAGGGCTTTATTTAAATTGCTTTTCGCATTGAATTAAGATTAAACAAGAATACATTCGTGTTGTTGTAAAAGTCATTATTTTTTATGTTTTTCAATTGTTGAAAAAAGAAGAACAAATATTAATCCATTGGGTTTTTTGCACGGTGCAACCTGAGCAATGCTTCCAAATAATAGCACCAACAAACTCAAACCCACCCCGATGAAATATCCTCCTAACGTCGAATTTCACAGGGCAAGCAACCCACCCCGATGAAATATCCTCCTAACGTCGAATTTCACGGGGCAAGCAACCCACCCCGATGAAATATCCTCCTAACGTCGAATTTCATGGGGCAAGCAACCCACAACTACTCATAATTTGTTTTATTCAACAATAATTTTTAGTTTAGATGTCTGAATAATAGACCCAAAACGCCAGTGCCAGAAAAACCTACTATAAAACTTACGTCCAGCGTACATCGGGATCAACCGGTAGTATTGCTAAAATTTGATTACAACTCAATTTTAATTGCCACGGTTAAAAAGTCAGGCAATGCATTTTGGAGTGCCAGTAAGCGATGTTGGTACATCCCAAAAAAAAGTTTTATACTGAATGTTTTTTTTAACCAAATGAAAACATTAGCATTTATTGACTATTCTGCTATAATTGAAGATCCTCAATCAATTGCAGCCCATGTTCTTGATGAGAAAGCAAAAACCCCCACCAACCAAGAAGTTACCT
>JAQICD010000225.1 GCA_027858715.1 Prolixibacteraceae bacterium | reverse complement strand
CTGAGGTTGTAATTTATGCTTCGCAGGAACCCGAACATCAATACGGTTTCTACCATAAGGGATCATGTATAATCCAAGGTTTTCAAATGTCTCTTCCACCTCTATTTCCTGACCCTTGGCATTAACGTCGCAAATAAAAAAATCGATGTCGCGCTGCAGGTTACCTGCCGAAGTTTGCTGCCTGGCCGTTAACAACCAGTAATCTGCCCATCCGGTTAATCCGGCCCAGTGTTTTTCCCCTTTTATATGAAATGTACCGTTATTCTCGGTGTGCCTGGTTTGCATATTTAATGCATCACTGCCAAAACCAGGTTCTGTAATCATTAATCCACCCATATTTTTTTCCTCAAGGAAACGTTTAAAAATGGCTGGTTGAACTTCCTTTTGTGCATACTTGCCCACGGGCTGTAAAAATAAAGCTGAATTAATTCCCAAAGTTAACGACAATGCCAACGATTCGTATGAAGTTGTGGCCATAAGAGCAATATTTTCGTGCATTAAACCACCACGACCACCATATTCTTTGGGTATACCAACAGAAAGTGGATTTGCAGACATAATCTCCCGCAGGGCAAAGGGCGGAAGACCACGTTTCAGGCTTAATTGATTCACATTTGACCGATTATGAAAAACAAGTTCCATTTTTTCTTTTAGTGTTTGAAGGAATTCAGCAAATGGAGGCAGATGGTTATTTTGATTCGTTTTTCCCGAAACAATTCCGGCTTTAAATTGGTTCATAAATAATCCTTTGTAATTGAATATTTAGTTAAAAGATAAATATGCATAATACCAATTGTACTTTTAACGTTTACAACGGTATAAAACAACTTTAACGTTTGCGTGCAAGGAATGTTCGGAATATTATTGTATCTCAATAAATATATTTCATTAATCAATTTTACTGGAGCCTTGTTGCTCATAGATATCTGAAACACCACCCGATACTATGAATTTCATTACTACTGCCGGGTTTATATCAAGGAGCCTAACCTGGTTTTTAGGAACAATAACCAATTTATACAACTATATAGCCTTTATTCCTGACGAGTCACTGTCAGCATAAATGTATTTTTTTACGACACTCTTTCACAAAACCTAAATTCTATAAACCTAATCGCAAGATGCCGGGAATAATACCAAGAGAGAAAGTAGGAGAAATATTACCATGGGTGCAAATACGGATAATCATTAAAAAATTATGGGCAAACTCATAAAAGAATGCCCATAACCAATCTTAAGCAGTAATATACCTATTAACCCGAGTTCGTCAATAATTAGATGCTATCTTAAGGGTATATTACAAATAGTATAAGGTTTGTTCCCGCGGAGCAATAACCAGCGACCCATAAACTCCGCTCTGTTCCTGAAGCATGGTGTGAGAGTGATACCAGTAACTTCTTCTCCTGCTTTATTAACCTTTTCCTGCCTTAATGTAAGTCGGTATATGGTTGTATCGGTTTGCGCAATTGCCGGTAATTGCGCTATAATCAGGATGACTGGTAAGAGTAAAATAATGTACTTTTTCATGGGTGTTTATTTATTATTTGCCTCCGACAACCGGTAATCCCAGTGTTATCCAATCATGCATTCCACCCCGGTAATACAATATTTTTTCAGGCGGATAACCGGCCGACATTAAGTTGCGGATAGCAGAAGGCGACTGCGGGCATTGCGGTCCGTTACAAAAAAAGACAGTTGTCTTGTTGCGGTCCAACTCACCCATTCTTTCTGCTATTTCATTATAGGGAATATTTTTAGCACCGGATATGGTAGAAACTTCATAAAAATCTGATGTACGGGAATCTATTACCGGAATGCCGTTTTCCTGGAATTTGTGTACCTCCAATTCACCAACGGTACGTACACCCTCTGCAATTTTCATCGGTTGAATTTTCCCCCATGTTGTATCTACTATCACCAAACCGGTTTCCCCGCTAACAGGCTGAGGAACCATCTGAGTATTTTCTCTTTTGAGTGCTCGTTTTTCACTGATGTCTTTTTTGTTGATGTTTGTTCTTTCAGTTTTTAATTCCATGATTTTCTTTTCTCCGGGTAAACCTACCGAAACAACTTTGTCATTCACAATAAATAAGGGGGAGGTTTTTAAATGATATTTTTCTATTATTTCGGGATGGTCCTCAAAAAACATCACTTCATAAGGCAACCCGGCATCTTGCAGTTGTTCCTCAATTATTGGCCGGTGATTGCATGTTTTTGTTGCTGCGATTATAATATTCATAAACTGTTAATTTTTATTATTTCGTTTTAATAATTGGGCGTTAATGGCCACAATAACGGTACTTAAACTCATCTGGTCCGCGCCGAATACCAAACTAATGAGAATGCACGCACTGAACAGAACACCAGCCGTCATAGTAAAAGACCACCAAAATTCTACATCAAATCTTTTTTGCGTTTTTCATACTCCTCTTTATCAATTTCACCGCTTGCATAACGCTCCTTTAAAATGTCGAGTGCTGTTTTCTCTGAGCTTTGAGCAGAACCGCTGCTTCGGTTCATCGATTTTACTACAATCAAAATAACAGCAATGAGGACAATCAGGCCGATGATCCACCACCAGCCCATTCCCATTCCCCAGCCGTGTCCTCCAAATCCATCCATCATAACGTACTCCTTCCCTTTTATTGACTATTTTGGTTTTGCATCATTCCACCCTGGCCCTGGTTCATCATACCTCTGCGGTTTTGATGCATACCACCTTGTCCCTGCATCATACTGCCACTTTGCATCATCATGTTTTTCAGTTGTTCTTTTTGGTCGTTGGTGAGCACGGCTTTCATTTTTCCGGCGGTTTCATAAGCCGCCACTTTCATGCTGATTTTGGTGTCCGCACAATCTTTCATTTGTTTTTCTACCTGGCTGGCGGAGGCGTTATCTGCCAAAAGGCTTTTCAGCTTCATCTGTTTTTTTCGTAATTCCGATTGAAAATCGATTTGTTGTTTTTTAAATGTTGCCTGCAAATCATACAACTTATTCACCTGATCATCGGTAAGCGACAGTTGTTGTTGCATGGTGGGCAGTTTGTTTACCATCATCCCGTATTTTTTCATGGGCATGTCCTGATTCATCATCTGGCCGCACATGGGGCATTTTCCGTTGCCCATCATGCCCTGCATCATTCCGCCGCCTTGCATCATTCCATCTTGCATCATTCCGCTTTTCTGCATCATCATGCCTTGTTTTTGATCTTGTTTTTGGTCGTGGTCATGGCTCGTTTGGGCGCTTACCGTGTATCCTGCCATAAACAGGAGGACTGTTGTGATAATTATTAATTTTTTCATCTTTTTTAATTTTAAGTTATCATACAAATTACGTGATAATTAATTACTTATATGTTACACAATTTTTTAAAGATGTTACATTATTTTATTCTTTTTTGTTGTTGATCCGAATAAGTTTGACAATATCAAGCCATAAATTTTCAACCCGGATGTTTTGGGGTTTAAAACCTGCCTTCAATAAATTATCAACCGTTTCGCGGTTGATGTTTGCTCCATAAATATGCAAAGGGATAAAGTTGAAGGCATCCATTAGTGGACCCACCATTTTCTTATGGCTTTTTACATGTTCGAGCATTACTATTTTTCCTCCATTTTTGCATACGCGTTTTATCTCTTTAAGGCCTTGCACAGGGTTGGGTACAGAGCAAAACACACAGGAAGTGACTACCGTATCGAATGTGTTATCTTTGAATTCCAAATTTTCAGCATCTATCTCCAGTATTTTTACGTTTTTCCTGTTTTTAGCTTTTCCTCTGGCAATTTCTACCATTTTGGGGCTGAAGTCAATTCCGGTAAGTTCAACATTATCCGGATAATACGGAATGTTTCTACCCGTGCCAATTCCAACCTCCAAAACTTTCCCTTTGGCTCCCGATAACAGTTTTTCTCTCCATTTAGATGCAGCCATTTCCATGGGTTTATCGAGAATATCGTAAAACCCGGCAACCCGGTTGTAGCGTTTTTTAATTTTGTTTGTCATGGTACTAGGTCTTTCCCGGTTTCTGTCCTATTTTACAACTTCATAATTCCGCATCATTCCCATATCCTCGTGTTCCAGATTGTGGCAGTGGTAAACAAAAATGCCGGTGAAATCTTTAAATCGCAGGGCGATTTTAACTTTCATTCCGGGCATCAGTAAAAAGGTGTCCTGCCACCCATCATCAACAAAACCATCTTTGATTGTATTCCATGAATCACTGCTCATTCCGGAAACATCCCGATCAACAATTTGAAACTGTAATCCATGTAAATGCACCGGATGTGGCATTTCCATCATATCCTGCATCATTCCCATTCCCTGTCCATTATCTCCATTTATAAATTCCCATATTTCGGTAGTATTCAGTTTTACTTTTTCCCAATCGGCCACTTCTTTCATTCCAAAAGTTTCGCCGTTAATCACCCATTGCATGCGTTGATTGTAAAACCGAAACTGTCGCGGAGAGGCAGCATTTACAGCTTCCGATTCCCGGATGGGCCTGATTGTTTGAAATGCAGAAGGCAACGATTTCCTCTCACCACTTTCTGATGTAACCGTGAACTTGCAAATATCGAAAGCGGTACCATTTGCCGGACCAGACCCGCCCATCATTCCGCCACCCATGCCCATTGAAGAGCCATCATTAAAAGAAAGGCTTTGCAGATGAACATCTTTTCCTGTATCCGATGTCGAAAAATCTTTCCAGATTTCAGCCCGCTCTCCGGGAGCAAACATCAGGTAGGGTATTCTTACCGGATGAGGCAACAAACCACCGTCGCTGCCGATAACAATTTCATCCGAACCATCGCTCCATGCCATTTTGTAAATGCGGGAGTTGGATCCATTCAAAACCCGAAAACGGTAAGTTGCTTTGGAAACCTCAAGGTTATTTTCAGGATTTCCGTTCACCACAATCCGGTTGCCTAAAAATCCCTGCATCTGGCTCATCGGATTATTCTGCATATACACGAGTTGGTTGTTATCGTCGAATATCCGATCCTGGATAATTAGCGGGACATCGTATTGTCCTGAGGGCAGGTTATTTTCGTCATCTTCAACGATAAACATTCCTGCAAGTCCCCTGTAGACCTGCGGTCCCGTTATTTTATCAGGATGCGGGTGAAACCAGTAGGTACCGGGTCGGTTGTTTACTTCAAATTCATAAACATATTGTTCTCCGCCATCCACCGCGTACATCGGGTGGCCGTCCATTTCGGGCGGAATGTGCAGCCCGTGCCAGTGAATAACACTTTCGCTCGGAAGTTGATTTTTAAAACGAACCCTGACTTTTTGCCCCTGCTTCACACGAAAGACTGGCCCCAGCCACGAACCAGGAAGATTTTCAACAGTGGCATTTTCTGCTTTTAAAATATCTGAGACGTAAGAATAAACCCCTGTTTTATTGCCGGTGAACACCTGAAGATTTCTTTGCGCTGCAGTGAGCTCAATATCTAAATCCGGATTAAAGCTTTCATTGATAGAATTGCCTGGATTCGGGTTTAATCCATTTCCTGATTTAAAATATGTCATTGAGGGCAAAATAGAGAATGCGGCCAATCCGTAGGTGAAATTTCTTAAAAATTCGTAACGTTTCATTTTAATAAAGTTTTACCAATTAAAAAATACGCTG
Organism: Prolixibacteraceae bacterium; assembly: GCA_027858715.1. GTDB lineage: Bacteria > Bacteroidota > Bacteroidia > Bacteroidales > Prolixibacteraceae > Roseimarinus. The sequence goes on along the minus strand of JAQICD010000225.1, from coordinate 3,361 downwards.
TTGTAGTTGTGTAAATCCAAAATAATCAAATCATTTTTTTATGGTGAAAAAAACATGTCAAAAAATTATTACACTTTTTCAAGTGCATTTGATAAATCTTCTTTCAAATCATCCACATCCTCAATGCCCACTGAAACTCTGATTAGATTATCATGAATTCCCAGTTTATTTCTTTGCCCTGCCGGAACCGAAGCATGAGTCATAATTGCAGGATGTTCGATTAAACTTTCCACCCCTCCCAAACTTTCGGCAAGCGAAAACAGCTTCGTGTTTTCAAGAAATTGTTTTGACTCTGTAAGTCCCCCTTTTAAGAAGAAGGTTATTATTCCTCCATACCCTTTCATTTGTTTCCGGGCCAGATCATGCTGCGGAAAAGATTTTAAGCCGGGATAAATTACCTTTTCTACTTTTTGATGATTTTCGAGAAATTCAGCAATGGTCTTTGCATTTTCGCCATGTGACTTCATTCGCACAGGCAGTGTTTTTAGCCCTCTTAACAACAGGAAAGAATCGAAAGGTGACAGAATAGCGCCTGTCGCATTTTGCAGGAATTTAATTTTTTCAAGAATTTCACCTTCATCTTTTACCACTACAATTCCTGCCACTAAATCGGAATGGCCGTTTAAAAATTTTGTTGCGGAATGTGCGACAATATCAACTCCAAAATCGAAAGGTTGCTGAAGGTAAGGAGTTGCAAAAGTGTTGTCGCAAACGGTAATTATTCCGTGCTTTTTGGCAACAGCAGCTACTTTCTCCAAATCAACCAAAGTCAGCATTGGATTTGTAGGTGTCTCTATCCAAATCAGTTTCGTATTGGATTTAATGGAAGCAATTAGTTCTTTTTCGTTATTTAAATCGATGAAACTTGTTTCAATGTTTGCGGAAATTTTCTTCACCTTCTCGAAAAGCCGGAATGTACCTCCGTAAAGGTCTTCCATTGCAATTACATGAGAACCTGGTTCAAGCATTTCAAGAATTGTGTTTTCCGCTGCCAGACCCGATGAAAAAGCAAAAGCTGCTTTACCGTTTTCAAGTTCTGCCATGCAATTTTCCAAAGCTGTACGCGTAGGATTGGCACTTCTCGAGTATTCATAACCTTTATGCTTTCCCGGGCTCGACTGCACGAATGTTGAAGAAGCATAAATTGGGGTCATAATTGCGCCTGTTGCCGGATCCGGTTCCTGTCCGGCATGAATGGCAAGAGTTGAAAATTTATAGGTATTCATTTTGTACTGTTTTTTATTATTTGTGAGTTGTTTCTTTTACTTTAAATCCATTTTCAATCATCCACTTATCATTGTACATCTTAGTGAGGTATTTGTTTCCGGTATCGCATGCAAATGTTAGAATTCTTTTAGGGGAGGTCTGCTCTTTCGCGTATTTTACAGCAGCAGCAAGCAATACTCCGGTTGACGAACCTGCCATAATTCCCTCTTTCAGCAAAAGGTTTCTGGCTGTTTCAAATGCTTCGCCATCGGTTATGGAATAGGCTTTCTTAACCATTGAAAAATCACATTGCGACGGCACAAAATCTTCCCCGATTCCTTCCACCATCCAGCTTCCGGCATTTCCTGTTTCACGGGTATAAAAATAATCCTTTAAAACCGACCCCTCCGGATCAGCAAGAACGACTTCCATATTCGGTTTTGTTTTATTAAAGAAACGGGTAAGTCCTCTGATTGTTCCGGCAGAACCAACACCTACAACAACAGCATCGACATCATGGTTCATTTGCTCCCAAATCTCAGGGGCGGTGGTTGTTTCATGTGCATAAGGATTTGCCGGATTGTTAAACTGATCGATATAATACGAATCCGGGATTTCCTTCGATAGTTTTGATGCCAAATCCTGGTAGTATTCCGGATGTCCTTTTCCAACATCTGAACGGGTAATAATAACTTCGACGCCCAACATTTTCAGGTGCGTAATTTTTTCGCGGCTCATTTTGTCGGGAATGACCAGAATCAGTTTATACCCTTTTTGGGCCGCAACAAGCGCCAGGCCAAGACCAGTATTGCCTGCTGTCGCTTCAATTAGGGTATCACCGGGTTTTATCTTCCCTTCTTTTTCCGCCCTTTCAATCATTGAAAGACCGATTCTGTCTTTTATAGACCCGCCGGGATTCTGACTTTCCAGTTTTATAAACAAGCTGGCGTTCCCTTCGCTAAAACTTTTAATCTCAACAATTGGGGTGTTCCCAATAAGCTCCAATACATTTTTGTAAACCATTTTTTTTAAAATTTAGATTAAAAAAAACCTTTCATGATATCGTGAAAGGCTTTATAATTGATGCACTCTTATTTTCGTTAAGTCACAAATATACCTTTCACAAGTTTGAAAAACCTGCAGCAACAGCAAAGTGTGAAGTTATATGTGAAAAGTAATTCGTTCATTTACGCTGTAATGTTTGTATGATACAAATTATAAAACTACCGGTTCTTCTTCCCGGGCCGTTAAATGTGCTACCACATTAATACATCCTGCATAACTTGCCAAAAGATACTCTACAGGATTTGCTCCCAAATCTTCTCCTCCCAACTGTGGTGGTTCATCAATAACGATATTAAACTGGCGGGCATTTGCCGAAAAGCGGGCTGCAGACTGTGCTTCCCCTTCAATTGAAATCTTCAAATCTGACATAACATTTAAATTTTCAGGTAAAAAAAAGCCCTTCACAAAAATTTGTGAAGGGCTGTATCTATTAGCGTATTATATTACTAACTATGCGTGCACAGCATCACCCTCCACATGTTGAGTCAACATACAGCAACACATACATATCATGTTGTTTATGGAAAGTGATCTACTCATTTATTTTAAACTTATATTTATCCTACCAATACAGTAGGTCACAAAAATAAACAAATATTTTAAAGTGTATTATTTATTATAAAAAAACTGGTTTATTCCGGTTATATATTTTATAACATGTTATTTGCCAGGTAAATTAACACTTAAAATGGTATAATTTGTCGCAGGAATGCAATAATTTTTTGCCATTTGCTTTTCCGAAGGCCACATTATCTTCTGAGAATACAAACCAGGTAATGCCCAATGAACCAGCAACGAATAGCCAGCTAATTCCGAAAGTTAGAATACGACATTAAAACGTAACCACCTTATCGCTGTCAACCACCCACTGGGTCAATTCGGCCATGGTACTGATTTCGGTTCCTTCAATAAGCGGGGCATTCTTCAATCCTCGGACATCGGCACACGAGCCGCAGATTTTTACTTTGGCGCCTTTGTTTATGGAGTACTTCATCATCCGTTCTATGTTGTAATAGCCGTTTGGCGTGGTTTGTCCAGCCAGGGCACAGGAAGCCGCATCTGCCATTAAGAACATCCGTACTTCCACATC
>JAQICD010000158.1 GCA_027858715.1 Prolixibacteraceae bacterium | reverse complement strand
ATAAAAATACAAAGCATAAATAACGAAACTGCCGTGTTGAAGTTCAATAAAAGATAGTTGAAACACACGATAACTGATTAAATAAAAAAAGCGAATCTTTATGGTTCGCTTTTTTTATTGTTCAATTCCGGGAAACTGTGAATTCTAATCCTTAGAACTCTAGTAGTTTTTTTTCAAAGTCTTCAAGATCAAACAATTCATTTATATGTTTATAATTATTTTTATGCTTGTCGTAAATATAGTCATTAGCATATTTCTTATGGTTTGCAACAATGTTGCGCATTGCTTTTAGCATCAAATCTACCTCGGCATCAGTTGTTGTAGGATGTAATGACCATCGCACCCATCCTGGTTTTACCGATAAATCGCCATGAGTAATTTTTTCGGTAATCTCATCAGAACGGTTTTCATCAACCGAAAGTAAAAAATGTCCGTAAGTACCTGCGCAGGCACAACCGCCACGGGTTTGGATACCATACAGGTCATTTAAAAGTTTGACGAACAAATTATAATGGATACCTTCTGCATAAAATGAAATTATACCAAGCCTGTCGCGTGTTTCGTTGGCCAATGCTTTAATTTCAGGAATTTTGTCTATTCCCTCAAAGGCACGCTTCAAGAGTTCTTTTTCGCGCTTGAGAATGTTTTCTAAGCCCATTTCATCTTTGAGTTTAAAACAAAGTGCGGCTTTTATGCTTTGCAAAAAACCCGGTGTGCCTCCATCTTCACGCAGTTCAATACTATCGACGTATTTGTATTTACCCCATGGATTAGTCCAGTCAACCGTTCCACCCCCCGGGTTATCGGGAGCTGAGCTGTGATACATTGATGCATCGAATACCAAAACGCCCGGCGTACCGGGGCCACCCAAAAATTTATGAGGTGAGAACATTACAGCGTCAAGCTTTTCTTTTGGATTGGCAGGGTGCATGTTTATCTCGTCGTAAGGAGCCGAGGCTGCAAAATCGGCAAATATAACTCCTCCATATTCGTGCATAATTCGGGCCAGCTTATAAATTGGTGTTTTTATTCCTGTAACATTCGAACATGCTGTAAATGAACCAATCTTTAATTTTCTGTCTTTGTATTTTTTAAGTTCTTCTCGGAGTATTTCAGGATCAACCAGAAGGTTATTGCCCGGTTTAAGTACTACGACGTCTGCATTGGTCTCGTACCAGGATGTTTGGTTCGAGTGATGCTCCATGTGTGTAAGAAAAACTACTGGTTTGAGTCGTTCTTCAAGGCACTTTTTCCGGCTCAGTTTGCCGCAATATTTCAACCCCAGAATCCGTTGGAATTTGTTAATAACGGCTGTCATCCCGAAACCCGCAGTAATAATTACATCATTCGAACCGGCGTTTACATGCTGCTTAATATAGCGATGCGACCAGTGATATGCATGTGTCATCCGTGTGCCGGTTTCTGATGTTTCGGTGTGGGTATTTCCTACGAAAGGACCTAGTTCGCCAATTATTTTCTTTTCAATGGGCTCATATAAACGTCCGCTGGCAATCCAGTCGAAGTAAATAAGTGGCTTCGTTCCGTAGGGCGTTTCAAAACGAGTATCGTTACCGATAATGTTATCCCTGAATTTTGAAAAATACTGCTCTAATGACTTGTGCATCTGATTAAAATTATCGGTTTAAATTTTAAAAACGCCTTGAGTTAAACAGTTGGATGTTTTTGTAATCAAAGGTAGAAAAAAGAGGTTAAATATAATTTTACTTTTCGACAAGATGTTGTTGTATTTTTAATAAATGGTTACCAATCAGTTTGTGCAGGCTTGTGTTGAATCCTTTTGTTTGTTAAAACCTAATTTTACATCAAATTACAAAGGAAATGAAGGAACAGGAATTCTTACAGGCCTTAAACAGCTATTGTGAAATGAAGAGAATGAAGTTTCATTTGAAAGCTATTTTTTTTGATATGGATGGTGTGCTTTTCGATTCGATGCCATTACATGCCAAATCGTGGATAAAAACATTTAGTGAATTTGGTCTTGATATACCCAGGTATGAACCATACATGAACGAGGGAAGCACAGCGTATTATACTATAGACAAGATGTTTCGTAAATATCAGGGTCGAACAGTAGAGAAAGAAACAGCAGAGAAAATCAGAATCAAAAAGTACGATTATATGGCTTCGTTGCCACGTGCAGGCAACATTGACTTGATGCCTGAATTTGTTGAACATGTAGCTTTAAATGGAATTGATAGATGGGTGGTAACGGGCTCTGCTCAAAGCAACCTGATCGATCGCCTGAATGAGGCTTATAATGGATATTTTGAACGGAATAAAATGGTGACAGCTCACGAAGTTAAAATTGGCAAACCACACCCTGAGCCTTATTTAATGGCGCTTGAGAAATCGGGCTTTAAAGCCAACGAAGTAATGGTTATTGAAAATGCACCGCTTGGAGTTGAGTCAGCTAAAGCCGCAGGGTTGTTTACTATTGCAATAAATACCGGTCCGCTCGACCCCGCAGTGTTGAAAAATGCAGGCGCTGATATTGTTTATAACACCAGCATCGAATTGTTTGATAATCGAGATATACTGTTGCGTAATTTGACTGTAGAATATATTTAAAAACACCTGTTTAGTCGTAAGATTCAAATCTGTATCAGTAATTATTGAAAAAGTAGTAAAATGTCGAAAATACTTTTCAGATTTTTGTTTCGTAACTCAAGTTTGTCCACTCTAATTGTATGATAGTCCACCAATGTAGGGATGTATGAGTTTAAATTTGCTGAACATTGAATAAATAAAAATTTAGATGATATGAAATTGTTCCAATTTTCGAAATTAGCTCTTGTCGTTTTGATGGCGATTACCCTGTTTGGTGCATGCAGTCAGCCACAAGAAGAAATTAAGTTTGACAATCCTTTGGCATGGCAGCGTGCCGATCCGTGTGTGCATAAAACCGACGATGGTATTTATCACTTAATAGCTACTGCTCCAGAGTATGATCGGATAGAAATAAAAAGTGCCGAAACAATTAATGGACTGGCAAAAGCTGAGCCTGTTGTTGTATGGCAAAAACACGATTCAGGGTCGATGGGCTATCATATATGGGCACCCGAGCTGCATAGATTTAACGGAAAATGGTACATTTATTTTGCAGCTGCCGAGGCCGAAGATATTTGGAAAATCAGGATGTGGGTGCTGTCAAATGATTCAGATGATCCCAAAAAAGGCACATGGGTTGAAGAAGGGCAGATCAAAACGGAACGCGATGCTTTTGCACTTGATGCTACAACCTTTGAGCACAAGGGACAACGCTATCTTGTATGGGCCGAAAAAACACGGCGAAGTTCAAATTCCGGTCTTATCATTGCAAAAATGAAAGATCCTGTTACACTCGAAGGTCCAGAAGTGGTTATTACTGAGCCCGAATATGAATGGGAAATGCATACATATAAAGTAAACGAAGGTGCTGCTGTATTAAAGCGTAATGGTAAAATTTTTATTACTTTTTCGGGAAGTGCTACCGATGCAACTTATGCAATGGGTTTACTTTGGGCCGACGAAGATGCTGACCTGCTCGACCCGTCTTCCTGGAATAAATTGCCCAATCCTGTTTTTTACACAAATGAAGAATTAAAACGTTTTGGCCCCGGCCATAATAGTTTTACGGTGACTGAAGATGGAAAAACCGATGTGTTGATTTATCATGCACGCGACTACAAAGAAATTGAAGGAGCATCGCTTTCTGATCCAAACCGCCATACACGTGCCAGAACATTTAGTTGGACTGAAGATGGATTTCCTGATTTCAGACAGGAAATTGGAGATTAATAAAACTATTAGTTTATATCCATAATAAAGAGAAGGGCAAATTCCTGTTAATGGGGTTTGTCCTTCATTTCTTTAATAATTTTTGTATTTTTGTCCGCCTTGAAATATACTTTCAAATAATCGGATTAAAATTTAGACGAATGAACTTTATCGAAGAATTGAAATGGCGTGGCATGATACATGATGTAATGCCCGGTACCGATGAACAGTTGCAAAAAGAAATGACCTCGGCTTACGTGGGGATAGATCCAACAGCCGATTCGCTGCATATTGGTCATTTGGTGGGGGTAATGATGCTTAAACATTTCCAGATTGCAGGCCATCGACCTATCGTTTTGGTAGGTGGTGCTACCGGGATGATTGGCGATCCATCGATGAAATCGTCCGAAAGAAACTTACTTGATGAAGAAACACTTCGACACAATCAGGACTGTCTAAAGCAGCAATTGGCTAAATTTTTGAATTTTAAAGATGAAGCGGATAATAAGGCGCTGATGGTTAATAACTACGACTGGATGAAAGCATTTTCTTTTCTTGATTTTATCCGCGACGTAGGTAAACACCTCACCGTAAATTATATGATGGCAAAAGATTCGGTTAAGAAAAGGCTTAGCGGTGAATCGCGCGAGGGACTTTCGTTTACCGAATTTACTTACCAATTGGTTCAAGGTTACGATTTTTTGCATTTGTACAAAAATCAAAACTGCAAACTGCAAATGGGTGGTTCCGACCAATGGGGAAACATTACTACAGGCACTGAACTTATACGCAGGGTAGAAGCAGGCGAAGCTTTTGCACTTACTTGTCCGCTGATAACAAAAGCCGATGGCGGTAAATTTGGTAAAACCGAGAGCGGAAACGTTTGGCTCGATCCTGAGCGTACAAGCCCTTACCAGTTTTATCAATTTTGGCTCAATACTTCGGATGCTGATGCCGAAAAATATATTAAAATATTTACGCTGCTGCCTAAAAATGAAGTTGATGATCTGGTTGCCCAGCATCATGAGGCTCCGCACATGCGTCTTTTACAAAAGCGTTTGGCCGAAGAGGTATCCATTATGGTACACTCAAAAGAGGAATTGGATATGGCCATTGAAGCTTCATCTATTTTGTTTGGGAAAGGAACTTCCGAGCAACTTCGCAAACTCGATGAGCGTACCTTTTTATCTGTGTTTGAAGGCGTGCCTCAATTCAATATTTCGAAACAGGAACTTGAAACAGGGATACCTATGATGGACTTGCTGAGTGATAAAGCCGACGTTTTCCCATCTAAAGGAGAATTGCGACGTACGATAAAGGGCAATGGCCTTGCTATCAATAAAGAAAAAATATCTGATGATGAATTGAAGGTTGATTCCGGATTTCTTATTGGAGGAAAATACATTTTGGTACAAAAAGGAAAGAAAAATTACTTTCTTCTGATTGCTGAATAATAAAAATACATTTCTCAACGTTTAAGAACTTAGACTAACGATATTCTGTGAAAATGGAAAATATTTTTGATAATAACCGTATTCTTCAATCGGTTTGGAAGTGGAAATTCCACATTGCTATTGCTCTTTTGATAGCTTTTATTGCATCAGCTGTTTTTTCGGGGCCAATTTTTATAACTCCTAAGTTTAAATCTACTGCCAGGGTATATCCTGTTAACATTAATGAGGCCAGTGAAGAATCGGAAAGTGAGCATTTGCTTGAGTATTTGCAATCGACCGATTTGCGTTTTAGGTTAATTGATGCTTTCAGCCTTGATGAGGTATATGAAATCACTAAAAAAGAGAAATATTATCAAACGTGGATACTTGATGAGTATCGCAAACATATTAGCTATAAGAAAACAGATTTTGAAACGGTTGAGATTTCTGTTCTCGACGAAGATCCTTTTCGGGCACGCGACATGGTCGATTCTCTGATAAATTATTTAAATGAAGCTATTTTCCGAGAAAAATCAATGAAAAACATGGAAATGGCGATGATTTATAAACGTGATTTAGACAAAAAGTTCGTAGAAATAGATTCGGTTGAGACAATTATTGACGACATAAGAAAAAACACCGGCTTGATTGATTATTTCGCGCAGGCGACTACTGCAACCCGTGGGTTAATGGATGCAGCAGCAAATGGCGGAAATACAAAGCCGGCTGAGCAAACTCTCGATGCTTTGGTTGAAGAGGGAGGATTGATGCGCCGAAATTTGAAGTTGCTTGAAGATTTTGAGGTGGCAGCAGATACTTTACGTAAGCGCCACGAGAAATATTATAGCAGAGCAACTGGTGCCATCTCTTATACAAAAGTTGTAGAGCATCCGTTTGTTGCAGATAAAAAAGCTTCACCTATTCGTTGGTTGATTGTGGTTTTAACTGTTCTTGGTACTGGTTTTATTTCTTTAATAACTGTTTCGCTTATCGACTATATTCGTGAGGTTAAATCAAGTTTATAATTATATTGGCACAAAGCGTTTACAAATAATTGCATTTTATGCATTTGCATTTGCTTTTATCCTACTTAATGCGTGGTTGATTTTTGAGAAAGATACCATGCTTGGTATTTTTGTGCCGGTTTTGATTGGCATCCTGGTCACGGCTGTTTTATCTTACGATAAGCTTATCTGGCTTTCAATTGTTTTAACTCCTTTATCTGTTCCACTCAAGAAACTTTATTACGGATTGCCTTTTGATATGGCCATACCCACCGAGCCAATAATGTTTGGTATTCTTTTGTTGTTTATCTTATCGTTGGCACGTGGCGCCCGCCTAAGTAAAGATCTAATCAGGCATCCGGTATCAATTGCAATTTATTTTTACTTGGCATGGATGGCTGTTACAACCCTAACGAGTACCTTACCCGTTGTTTCGTTTAAATACATGGCAGTGCATATTTGGTATGTCGTTATTTTCTTTTTTATAATGACTTGCCTGTTTGAAAAGCAGCATCGTATAATGAATTTCATTTGGGCATACGCAATTCCCTTTGTGCCTGTAATCTTTTATACAATAGGCCGGCATATTGCCAATGGAATGCATAACGATAATGCAGCACACTGGGTAATGAAACCATTTTACAACGACCATACTTCGTATGGAGCGGTGTTGGCGCTATTTATTCCGTTTGTCCTTAGTTTTGTATTTGCGAAATGGATATCCAAAACGAAAAGGTTTTGGATTGCACTGTTGCTTGGTATTTTTGTTCTGGCCGAGATACTTTCATATTCACGTGCTGCATGGCTAAGTCTTATTGCTGCTCTTGGTGTATGGGTGATTATCAAATTACAAATAAAATTCAGAACACTGGCCATTACTTTTGTAATGTTGTTGATGGCTTTATTTGCTTTTCAAGATCAAATCTTGATGAAACTGGAACAAAACTCGACCGATTCTTCAGCAAATCTTACTGAACACATAAGCTCAATGACCAATATTTCGACCGATGCTTCGAATGTTGAACGGATTAACCGTTGGCAGAGTGCTCTTCAAATGTTTAAGGAAAAACCTTTGTTTGGTTGGGGGCCGGGCACATATGCCATGAATTATGCTCCTTTCCAGTTGACTCATCAGCGTACAATTATTAGCACTAATACCGGTGATGGAGGAAACGCTCATAGCGAGTACCTGGGGTCGTTATCGGAACAGGGGCTGTTTGGTATGCTGAGCTATATTTTGATAATAGTACTTGTTTTATATACGGGAATAAAGGCATACTCGCGCACCGACGATCAGCGTATCAAAACACTCCTTATTGCTTCAATTGCATCACTTGTAACTTATTATACGCATGGAGCTCTTAATAACTTTTTGGATACAGATAAGGTTGCGGTTCCGTTTTGGGGAATAACGGCCATTATTGTTGCGTTGGATTTGTACACCAAAAGGCAGAAAAAAGCCCTGCTTGAAGAACAAACAGGGCAAAGTGATGTAAGTGATTAATTTTTTATTTCTTTTCGTAAACTAAAGTTCCAATTCTTTGACCTGTAACTACTTTTTTTAAGTTTCCTGGTGTGTCCATATCGAACACAATAATTGGCATGTTGTTTTCTTTACACAGTGTTGTTGCAGTTAAGTCCATAATTTTCAGGCCACGTTCGTACACTTCATCATATGTGAGTTTGTCGAATTTTTTGGCGTCAGGATTTTTTTCAGGATCCGAATCGTAAATGCCATCAACACGGGTGCCTTTAAGCATAACATCGCAGCCCATTTCAACTGCACGCAAAGCCGAGGCTGTGTCGGTAGTGAAAAACGGGTTACCTGTGCCTGCTGCAATTATTACTACTTCACTTTGCTTAACGGCCTCAATTGCTTTCTGTTTTGAGTACATTTCGCCAATAGGCTCCATGCGAATTGCGGTTAAAACACGTGTCGTAACGCCATGCCTTTCGAGTTCCGATTGTAGTGCCAGACTGTTTATAACAGTTGCCAGCATACCCATCTGGTCGCCTTTTACACGGTCGAAACCATCGACCGCACCTGCCAGCCCACGAAAGATATTTCCGCCGCCAATTACAATGCCTAAACGAATGCCGGTTTCAACAATATCTTTAATTTGATAGGCGTAATCGTGCAGCCTTTTGGGGTCTAACCCATAACACTCGTCGCCCATGAGCGACTCACCTGAAAGTTTTAGAAGAACACGTTTGTAAGGAGTAATCATAAGATGCAATTTTTGCAAAGGTAAGGATTTTTCATTTTCTTTTTACTAGCAAACAATGGATTTATCCGTCTCGTTTTATTTTTACAGGTTCAGATTTGAGTTAAAATAACCTGCTGAAAAATTATCATTAAAACTGTTGCAAAATAAAGCTTATTCCTGGAAATAAACTCGTTTTACCCGTTGCGATATTGAAGTGAAAACTTCGTATGGAATTGTATCTAAGGCTTTGGCCATTTCGGTAGCCGGATGTTCTTTTCCAAATACAATTACCCTGTCGCCTTCGCTTGCTTCAATACCGGTTATGTCAACCATGCACATGTCCATGCAAATATTGCCTACTACGGGGGCTAGTTTGCCATTTATCCATACTTTGCCTTTGCCTTTGCTTAACCGTCGGTTGAACCCGTCGGCATAGCCTATGGGCAAAGTGGCAACGAGTATGTCGGATTTTGCAACGCAAGCTCTTCCGTAGCCTATGGTCTCACCTTTTGGTACTTCTCTGATTTGAGATATAGTTGTTTTAAGCGTGCCTACATTTTTAACCGCATCGGGGGCAGTGCTGCTGATGCCATAAAGGCCGATGCCCAAACGAACCATGTCGTACTGGTTGTTAGGGAATCGTTCGATGCCGGCTGAATTTAGTACGTGTTTTAGAACATGATGTTCTGTGTTGTCCTGGATGATTTTTGCCATCTTTTCGAAACGATGAAACTGAAGCTGTGTGAAATTGTCTTCTTCGGGATTGTCACTTGATGATAAGTGTGTAAAAACCGATTTAATGTGCAGTACGTTTCCGCGTTTTACTTTTTCGAGCAAATAGTGTAATTCTTCATCACTCTCGAATCCCAAGCGCTTCATTCCAGTATCTATTTTAATATGTATTGGAAAATTGCATAAAGCGTTACGTTGAGCGCTTGTTAAAAACTGATCGAGCAGTCGTTTTGAATAAATGTTTGGTTCAAGTAAATGTTCAAACATCATATCAAAACTGTGTTCTTCGGGGTTCATAACCACAATGGGGAGTGTTATTCCCGCTTTTCGAAGGGCTACTCCTTCGTCGGCTATGGCTACGGCCAGGTAATTAACCTGGTGAAATTCAAGCAGACGGGCTATTTCGGACATTCCGCTTCCGTACGAAAAGGCTTTTACCATAGCCATTATTTTTGTTTCAGGATTTAATTTCGATTTAAAATAGTTAAGATTTTTCACCATAGCTGTCATGTCGATTTCCAGCATTGTTTCGTGTGCTTTGTCTTGCAGCATCGAAGCAATTTGGTCGAAATGAAAATCGCGTGCGCCTTTTAGAAGAATTACTTCATTATTTAGCCCCAGGCTTGGGAATTTGGCTAAAAAGTCGGCTGTTGACGAGAAAAAACGTGCGTTGTTGGCAAACAAGTGACTTTTTTGTTTGAGGTTGGGGCCAATGCCAATAAATCGTTCAATGGCTCGTAGTTTAACCAGTTGGGCAACTTCGGCATATAATTCATCGTCCGATTTTGATGAATAATAAATATCAGAAAGTATTAATGCCTTCGGCATAAAATCTTCACTGGCTTGCTGGTCGAGTGTGTCGAGTGCAATAGATAAAGAGTTAAGATCGGAATTGTACGAATCGTTAATCAGTATGCATTGGTTAATGCCCTGGAGAATCTCCATTCGCATGGCAATCGGTTGCAGTGTGCTAAAACGTTCAAGTATCTGATCCTGATCTTTGCCAATAGCAATTAATGCAGCCAGACAGGTTATCGCATTTTCGACACTGGCATCGTCGGAGAAAGGAATAGAAATAGCGTATTGTTTTTCTTTCACCTGGCCAATTATTCCACATCCTTCGGGTATTTTTTGCACAAAATAGATGAATAAATCGGATGTCTCGTCCATCATCGACCAGCTGATAGGGACGATACCGTTTTCTTCTACCATTTTTTGAATAGCAGAATCAATCGACGGATAATCTTTCCGGTAAATAATAACTTCGGAGTTTTTGAAAAGCTTTAATTTTTCTTCAACCTTTTGTTCAACCGATTGAAAGTTCGATTGATGTGCCTCACCTATATTGGTGATTATTCCGTAACGTGGACGAATAATGCGTTCCAGATTTACCATTTCACCAGGCTGTGAAATGCCGGCTTCGAGAAAAGCCATATCTGCTTCGTTGTCTAATAACCAGACAGAGTGAGGAACCCCAATTTGAGAATTATAGCTTTTGGGACTTCTGATTATTTTATAATCGTCAACCAACAATTCGCTAAGCCATTCTTTTACAATTGTTTTACCGTTGCTTCCGGTTATGCCAATAACATTTCCTTTAAATTTATCTCGCCGCGATGTAGCAAGTTTATGAAAAGCTTCGAGCGTGTTGTTTACAAGCAGGAAAGTAGCATCGGTATATTTCTCAAATCTTTTAGTAGAATCCGAAATAACAAAGCTTCTTACGCCTTTGTCGTAAGCATTTCTGATGTAGTTGTGCCCATTGTTGCTTTTGGTTACCAGGGTAAAAAAAAGGGTTTCGCGACCCGATACTATGGTTCTCGAATCGGTTGACAAGTAACTAATTGTGTATTCAGTTCCTTTTTGTAAAACCTCTGCATTAATTATTTCAGAAACAGATGAATTGGTGGTCATTATTTTTGTTTTTTTATAGCTTCATGAAAACACTCCCGGCAAAGCGGTTCGTATTCATTTTTTTCCCCTAAAACTACCAATTTTTCATCAGTTGACAAACGATGTGAAAAATTTGCAAGGCTACCGCATCTCATGCAAATTGCATGTACTTTCGTAACGTGCTCTGCAACAGACATTAACATCGGCATGGGGCCAAAAGGTTTTCCCTGGAAGTCCATGTCAAGTCCGGCAATAATTACCCTTATACCCATGTTGGCCAGTTTGTTAGATACTTCGAGCAGCGTATTGTCGAAAAATTGTGCTTCGTCGATAGCAATAACATCAACATCGCCAGACAGCAAAATAATATTTGCAGCAGTATCGACAGGAGTTGAGCGAATAGTCGTTTCGTTGTGCGATACTACATCTTCTGTTGAATATCGGTTGTCGATAATTGGTTTGAAAATTTCAACTCGCTGTTTGGCAATTCTTGCGCGGTTTAATCGCCTGATTAATTCTTCGGTTTTGCCGGAAAACATCGAGCCACAAATTACTTCAATCCATCCTTTGCGGACTTTTCCATTGATATCTTTTTCAAGAAACATTTTGTTCGTTTATACAAAAACGGTAAAATTACAATCAATCTTCTGTTTTATCGTTATATTTTTAAAGGAAATTTTTTTTCAAGAATTGAAGATGCTACTTTTGATAATTATTTTTGAAGCTTTTAAAATGCTTATATTTTTTCACTATGGACAATAAAATCATTATTCAACTTATAAAACAGGAAGTTGAAGAACTCCGTTTGCTTGTTAATGCGCTTGATAAGCAGGACGACCCACATGGTGTGCTGGTTGATGTTACTAAGTCGAAAATTCAAACGTTGGTAAAGGTTTCCGGTTTATTACACGAGAATGGGGCGCAGAAAGCTGATTCGGATTCTGATATAAAAGATGATGTTTTACAGAAAACAATTATTGATTCGATAGTTGAAAACAATCTGGAAGACGAGCAGGTTGTTCCGGATAATATACTGAAAACCGAACCAGTTGCAGAAGAAAAGGAACCAGAACCGGATCAGGAGATATTAGTCGAAAATGTTGAAAAAGAAGTTTCTTTATTGAATCAGGAATCGGAAAATGAACCGCCGATTGAGAAAACGAGTAATACTGTGCCTAGTAGTGGTGAACAGCCCTTAAATAGTAAAACAGAGCAAGTAGCTACAGTAAATGAACAAGAGGATTTGGAAGAACAGAAGGAGACAGATACACCTGAAGTTGAAGATAAACCTAAGCATATGGTGCTAGGCGAAAGATTTACTAAAGATCAATCGCTGAACGAAAAGTTTACTACTTTAAGCGAATCGAAATATAAGATAATGGGAAAGCCGGTTACAAGCGTAAAAAAATCTATCGGATTGAACGATCGGTTTATGTTTACTCGTGAGCTTTTCAATAACGATTCAGAAAAATATAATATTACGGTTGAAGCCATCGATAAGGCAAACAATTTTGTTGAGGCTATTGAATATCTTGAAGAAAACTGCAAATGGCCCAAAAGTGAAACCAGCTTGAAATTTATGAATTTGGTTAAACGTCGTTTCGATAACTAAGCAGATTGTTAATGGGTAAATTATATGTTGTTCCGACTCCAATTGGAAATTTAGATGATATAACTTTAAGAGCACTAAAAGTTCTTAATGAGGTAGATATTATTCTGGCCGAGGATACACGAACATCGTCCAAATTGCTTCATCATTTTGAGATACAAAAAAAACTGTTTTCGCATCACAAGTTTAACGAGCATAAAACTTCTGCATTAATTGCCGAACGTATTGAAGCAGGCGAGAATATTGCCCTGATCTCCGATGCCGGAACACCCGGAATTTCTGACCCCGGGTTTTTACTTGTGCGAACGTGTGTCGAAAACGGCATTGAGGTTGAAACCTTACCCGGTGCTACAGCTTTTGTTCCGGCACTCGTGAATTCTGGTCTGCCATGCGATAAGTTTTGTTTTGAAGGTTTTCTTCCGCAGAAAAAAGGACGGCAAAAACGATTAAAAGAACTGGCTGACGAAAAGCGTACCATGGTATTTTATGAGTCGCCTTACCGTTTATTAAAAGCACTTGAGCAATTTGGTGAATTTTTTGGAGCTGAACGGAAGATTGCTGTTAGTCGCGAAATTTCAAAAATGCATGAAGAGAATGTTCGCGGAACAGTAAGTGAAGTGATGGGTCATTTCAAATCGGCTGCTTCTATTAAAGGCGAAATTGTAATTGTTGTTCAAGGATTGGTTGAATGATTTTTTTGAACCTTCACAAATCATAGTTGTTGTTTTTTCTTTAGTTTTGCACTAAACAAAATCAAATATGTTGAAATATCGTCACTTGTTTTTCGACCTTGATAATACCTTATATAATTTTGAGGCAAATTCGTACATGGCAATGAAAAATGCCTTTCAAAAAATTGGATTGCTCGAGTTGCTTGATTCTTTTGATGCGTATTTTGAAACATATATTGGAGTAAATGATGCTTTATGGGCCGATTATCGGCAAAAAAAAATCTCGAAAGAGTATTTGCGAGGCAAAAGACACGAAGAATCTTTGGCTCGATATAACATTACATCTGGGTTGTCGTTTACAAAAATCGATGATATTTATCTCGAAATGATGACTCATCAGACCGAATTATTTCCCGACGCCCTTGAGGTATTGTCGGCATTAAAACAAAAAGGGTATTTAATTCACATAATTACCAATGGTTTTAAAGAAGTTCAACACGAAAAAATTGAAAAGACCAAATTGGCGCAATTCGTAACGGATATTTATATCTCCGAGGATATTAAAGCGCCAAAGCCCTCGCGCGCGATTTTCGAATATGCAATAAAGAGCAGTAATGCACGTAAAAATGAAAGTATAATGATTGGCGACTCATGGGAGAGCGACATCGTTGGTGCCAAAAAATTTGGAATAGATCAGGTATTCTTTCGCTTGAACGACGACCCCGTTGATTACGGTGATTGTGGATCGCCAACTTTTTCTATTTACAAATTAAGTGATTTGCTTGAAATTTTTTAAAAATTGAAATACTGATGAAAAAACTAGTTCGATTTGTAATAGGTTTACTAATAATTGCCGGGGCACTGGCATTTTTTAAACCTACCGAAAGTGACTTTGAAAAATGGATAAATAGCAGCTCGTCAAAAAAGAGAGGTAATGCCAAAGGCGATAATGCTGTCGAAAAATTGGTTGACAAAGGTCTTACCACTGCAACCCAGGTGCAGGTTTTAAGCACCTATAACTATTCAAACCATCATGTATTGGCCGCCGTTAAAGCAAATGCTAACGGCGAAAAACTGACTTATGTCGGAATTGCTGGTTTTTGGGTGAAGTTGCCATAAATGGTTGCAAAAATAGATTTTTTAACCTGGGCAAAGCAATGGTAAAAAGCATGGCATGCAATTTGATAATTGGCAGTGAAAATTGGAATAAAAGAAATCAATTTGTTAGCTTTGTACGTTAAAATTTGTAATTACATCAAAATACTTAAATAATATACGATATGAAATATTTTCTTACAGTCGCTTTTGCATTGTTTACAATGCTTTTAGTTGCACAACCAAAAATTGAATTCAAATCACTGGAGCATGATTACGGAATAATTCAAGAAGATGATGGAGTGGCAAATACCGTATTTGAATTTAAAAATACAGGCGACCAACCTTTGATTCTTAATAATGTACGTGCTACCTGTGGATGTACTACTCCAAAATGGACCAAAGAACCGATTACACCCGGGAGTTCAGGAAAAATTGAAGTAGGTTATAACCCTAAAAACAGGCCGGGTCCATTTTCCAAGTCGGTTAATGTTGATACAAATGCCAAACCAAGTGTTTCGGTGTTGAAAATTAAAGGAAATGTTGCAGCACGTGAGAAAACACTTGAAGAAAAGTACCCCCGTGCAATGGGGCCAATACGCTTGAAAACAAATTATACCTCGTTTGGAAGCATGGTTCAAACAGAAAAGAAAACAGAAGAACTTCCTTTTGTAAACACATCTGATGCGCCTGTTAAAGTTGAAGTATATCGTTCGCCAAGGCACATTAGTGTCGAGTTTGAACCCAAAACACTTGAACCCGGGAACGAAGGCAAAATGCTCGTTACTTACGATGCAACTCTTGAAGAAACATTCGGATACTCTTCTGATAGAATTTATCTTACCATTAATGGTGAAAAAAATAATAGATATTCGGTTGGAAGCTCGGTGACTATTAAAGAAGATTTTAGTCATTTAACTTCCGAAGAACTAGATAATGCACCTCAGGTTGAATTCGACAACAAGGTTTTTGATTTCGGAACAATTAAAGAAGGTGAAAAGGTTCAGCATAATTATAAGCTTACAAATAAAGGTAAAAGCGATTTGATAATTCGTAATATTAGAGCGAGCTGTGGCTGTACTGCAGTTAAACACGAAAGTGTAGTTAAACCCGGAGAAACTACCGATTTATCGGTTGTGTTTAACTCACGCGGAAAGCGCAATCGCCAAAATAAATCAATTACAGTAATCACAAACGATCCTAAAAATTCGACAGTCATTTTGCGGGTTATGGGTACTGTAAAAGCAAACTAGAATAAAGTTTTAACGCTGTAGAAAGAACTGCTTCTCATTTAAGATGCAGTTCTTTTTTATTATAAAGCGGACGATGAAAGATAATCAGAATAAGCATATCGAAAATAATGGCGACTATAAGGGATTGAAGGTTAATGCCGGTATTGAACAGCCTCCTATGGTTAATCCTAACGCTGTTAATAAAGCAAATCTGAAGAAAAAACAGAGGCTGACGGTCGATGAATATGTCGATGGCATTTTATCGGGAAACCGTGTGATATTAAGTCGGGCTGTAACACTGGTCGAAAGTGTGAAACCCGATCATCAGGAGTTGGCGCAAGAGATAATTGTACGTTGCCTCCCTTATGCCGGCAAATCGATACGCATTGGCATTACAGGTGTTCCCGGAGCCGGTAAAAGTACCTTTATCGAAGCTTTGGGTAAATACATCACCTCGCAAAATGGGAAGTTGGCAGTTTTGGCCATTGACCCGAGCAGCGAACGCTCCAGGGGCAGTATTTTGGGCGATAAAACGCGCATGGAAGAACTCTCGGGCGATGCCAATGCGTATATCCGTCCTTCGCCTTCTGCGGGTTCGCTCGGCGGTGTAGCGCGTAAAACCCGCGAAACAGTTGTGCTGTGCGAAGCTGCGGGTTTCGATACAATTTTTATCGAAACCGTAGGAGTGGGGCAGAGCGAAACAGCTGTGCAGTCGATGGTCGATTTCTTTTTGCTGATACAAATTGCCGGTGCCGGCGACGAGCTTCAGGGTATTAAGCGCGGAATTATGGAAATGTCGGATGGAATTGTAATAAATAAAGCCGATGGTAATAATATAGAGAAAGCTGAACTGGCCCGATCACAATTCCGAAATGCCTTGCACTTATTTCCGCCATCGCCCTCGGGCTGGGAGCCACAAGTGTTAACCTGTTCATCATTAATGAAAACAGGAATTGAGGAAACATGGAAAATGATTGCCGATTATATCTCTTTTGTCCAAAAAAATAACTATTTTAACACCCGTCGCAACCAGCAATCGAAGTACTGGATGTACGAAAGTATAAACGAAGTGCTGAAAACATCGTTTTATAACCACGAATCTGTGAAATCGAGGCTTGCCGAATTTGAAGAGGCAGTTTTGAACGATAAAATGAGTTCGTTTGTTGCGGCAAGGCAGTTGCTGAATTTATATTTTAAAGAAGTAAAGAAACAATAACAATTAAAATTACACAAAAATGAAGAATTATTTTATGCTAGTTGTCGCAGCAGCTCTCGTATTTATGAGTTGTGCCGATAAAAATCAATTTACAATTAAAGGCGAAATTATTCCTGCTCCTGAGGATAAGGTGATAATATATGGCTTCGAAAATGGTAATCCAGCACCACAAGATACAACTGACGCTACCGATGGAATCTTTACGTTTAGTGGTGAAGTGACTATGCCCGAACTGAAACTTATCGGTTTCGAAGGGAAACAAGGTTTTATTGGACAGTTATTTGTTGAGCCCGGCAAAATTGACATGACCATCTATCCCGATAGTTTTCAAAATAATGTAGTTACCGGTTCCGATGCTCACGTTTTATTTCAGTCGTATATGGACGAAATAATTAGCTTTACAAAATCTGAAGGTGAGTTGCAACAGCGTTTCCGACAAGCTCAAATGACTGGTGATGAAGAAGAAATGGCTGCTGTTCAGTTTGAATTCGAAACAATGATGGACAATACTCAATTGTATGCTAAGAATTTTATCAGGGAACATGGTGCAACTCCAGTGGCTGCTTATGTTTATATGATGAAC
The DNA here is from genome assembly GCA_027858715.1 of Prolixibacteraceae bacterium. Taxonomy (GTDB): domain Bacteria; phylum Bacteroidota; class Bacteroidia; order Bacteroidales; family Prolixibacteraceae; genus Roseimarinus. The sequence continues at coordinate 20,829 of JAQICD010000158.1, read as the reverse complement.
TTTTTTCAAGGAGCTGAACTCGAAGAACTCGATTCAATGTTAACCGTGTTTGAGCCCATTAAAGAAAGTGATTTTGTAGTGGCTATTAGCGATCGCGCTGACGCTTTACGTGTTTCAGGAGTTGGTTCAGTTGCCCCCGATTTTACATTGAATAACCCTGACGGAGAAGAATTTTCGTTGTCTGATTATCGCGGACAATATGTTTTAATTGATTTTTGGGCATCATGGTGTCAACCTTGTATGATTGAATTGCCTAATGTTATTGAGCTATACGAAAAATACAACGCACAGGGTTTTGAGATTATAGGTGTATCACTCGACCGCAACCGTGAAGCATGGGTCAGTACAATCGAAAATAAGGATATTGACTGGGTAAATGGTTGGGATCTTGAGAATACCGAAGACCAGGGTGGTGTGGCCAATAAATATGGCGTAACCGGTATTCCTCACACCGTTTTACTCGATAAAGAAGGAAAAATTATTGCAAAAAATCTTAGAGGAGCACAATTGGAACAAAGATTGGCCCAGATTTTTAACTAAGCGAAAAAATACCAATAAAAGAAATACAAAAGGCTGCGGATATCAATTCGCAGCCTTTTGTGTTTCTTTACTGTCATCGAAACTAGTTATTCCCAATCAAGGATTATCTTTCCACAGTTGCCGGTTCCCATTATATCGAATGCTTTTTGAAAATCGTCGGCTTTCATGCGGTGTGTTATTATTGGTGCAATATTTAAACCACGGGTGAGCATCATTTCCATGTGGTACCAGGTTTCGAACATTTCTCTGCCGTAAATGCCTTTAAGTGTAAGTCCTTTAAAAATTACCTTGTTCCAATCAACTGTTGTTTCGGGTGGTAAAATGCCCAGCAACGAAACTTTTCCACCATTGTACATTTGTTCGATTAACTGGTTAAAAGCAAGCGACGAGCCTGAGCATTCCAGTCCGATATCGAAACCACTCACCATACCCATTTCTTTCATCGCGCCGGCAAAAGATTCCGTTCTCGGATCAATAACCTGGTCGGCGCCCATTTTAAGAGCAAGTTGCCGGCGGTAAGGGCTCAGGTCGGTTCCCATTACGTTTCGTGCGCCGGCAAATTTGCAAATAGTGGCAGCCATTGAGCCAATGGGGCCACCAATGCCGGTAATCAGTACGTCTTCGCCAATAAGTGGGAACGAAAGCGCTGTATGGCAGGCATTACCCAGCGGATCCATAATCGATACAATTTCGTCGGGAATTCGGGCATCTACCTTTATAACATTGCTCACGGGTACTGCTACATATTCGGCAAAACCTCCGTCGCGTTGTACACCAATACCAATAGTATGGTCGCAAATATGCTGGCGTCCACGACGGCAGTTGCGGCAGTGTCCACATGCTATATGCCCCTCGGCAGTAACACGGTCGCCAATTTTGTATTGCGAAACTTCTGAACCCAGCTCAATAATTTTGCCTACATATTCGTGACCGATAACTAAAGGTGTTTTGATAGTTTGTTGAGCCCAGAGATCCCAGTTGTAAATATGCAGGTCGGTGCCACAAATAGACGATTTTTTTATTTTTATAAGTACTTCGTTTACCCCAATTACCGGAATTGGAACATCTTCCATCCAAAGTCCTCTTTCGTGTTTTGCCTTAACTATTGCTCTCATTCGTTTAAATGTTTTGTGCCGGTTTATGGCCTGAAATTATTACACAGACCTGATTGATGCAATTTCAGTAAAGCTGATGGAAATTAAAATGATTTTCTACCAAAAAAAAGTTATTTCCAAATGGATTCTAAGCGGTGAATCTGTAAGTCTTTGATAATAATTTCGCCTCCACTGGTCGTAATGTAATGTTCCCGGGCTTCGGGCAAAGGTGAAATGCTTTCAGAAAACACGTATTGTCCATTGTTAATATATACTTCGATTACCGAGCGATCAAGTAGTATTTCAAAAGAAACTTCATTGTTTATGATTTCGAAAGGAATTTGCTTGTTCAGAAAAGTAATCAGGTTCTTTTTTAAGTTGAAGCTGATTTCATTGCCTTTTTTTCCCCGGTTTGTGCGAAACAGAAAACCGAATAAATCGCTGTTTACGTTTTGAATGCTGCCTTTAATGTGCAGTTCTTCTCCTTTTACACGGCGGATCAGGTTTTTGCTGATTCCGGGATACACTTTTTCGTCGTTCCACGAGTAAGACTTTGAGAAAAGAGTTGAGATTGATGAAATTGGGTTTAGTTTCAATTGGAGTTCACCTTCTGTTTTGTATAGCGTTACCTCTGCCGGAAACGAGAAATTACCGTTTGAAGGTAAATCGGCCTGTTGTTTACTTTTAATTTCCGAAATAATGATGGGCTTTTTGTTTTTACCCTGGTTGAGTATTATTGAACCACCAATGTTGTTTCCCTGGTTGAAGGTTAAAGGCTGGCCAGAGTATTCAAAAGTAGATCCATTAAATTCGCCGGCAACAAATTTTCCGCCTTCCGATACAAGAATCCATTTTTTTGTGTCGGGTTTATTTTCAACTTTCAATTCGATTAGTTGTGGAAAGCCATAATTATATGCGAACGACTGTGTTTCGTTCCAATCGATACCGTTTCCGGAGTTTAACACGTACATCATTTTTTCGGGGCGCTCATAGGCAATCATTATCCATTTTTGACTTTCATCGTGCCAAAAAACAAAAGGCTCGCTGTGTTTTAATTTTTCTGTTCCGCTTGTTGAATGTTCTTTTTCGGGTTGCCCGCTTTTGTTGAAGGGAATATAAAATATTCCGCTATCCCAGCGGGTAATCCATGCTATTTGTGTTATTCCATTTTTGGCTATGCTGCCCCACCATGGCGCAAGATTCATCGAGTCGGCTGCATTTTCGGGCTGCTGCCAGATAATTCTGTCGTGTTTCCAATGAAGCAAATCGTCGCTCGTCGCTTGCCCTGTATGAATATATGCATTGACTAAGTTGAACGGATTGTGTTGGTATAAAAGCCTGTAAATACTATCGTTGCAACTTATGTTTAAGGGGCTTCCCAGTTTGTTTTCAGGTATAGAAAAATGAAATTGATTGCGGTAAGTTTCGCTGTACTTTTTCTGACCGTTACTTATGGCCGAAAAGAATAAAATAAAGGTAAAAATAAGTGCTGAAAACCGGATGTAATTCATAGTAAAAAAATCATTAAAATGTTTGAATTTATCCATACAAATATAACATAACAAATTCAACAATATGCGAATCGTTTAATTTTGCGTACTTTCGTTTTTAATGTGAACCTAATTTATTCTGAACCATTATAATACTAAAACTATGATACAGCTCAGGCGTTTTTTTTTACTGATTTTTTTGTGTATTTCCATCATATTTGCACATGGCTCTGTGTCTGCTAAACGGGTATTGTTAATAAATTCGTACTCGCCCGATTTTCCTACTTACATAAATGTTGAAAAAGCGATTTTAGAGCAAAACGAAGCGTTGGATATCGACATTGAGTTTTTATACGGGAAGGAGCTGAACGATTCTGTTTATTTTGATCGTTTAACTCAGCTTATATCCCATAAAATGGAGGTGAGGTCTGCTTACGATGCAATTGTAACAATCGATAATATTGCACTTCAATTTGTTCTTGATTCCCGGAGTGGTTTTTTTCAGAATATTCCGGTAGTTTTTTGTGGAGTTGAAGATGAAGACTTAATTCAACGTGCGCTTAAAACCGATGGAGTTTCGGGAATAACCGAATTTTGTTCGTTTGAAGAAACCATAGATTTGGCAAAACATCTGAATCCACGGCTCGACGAAATTGTAGCACTTACCGATAATACGATAACCGGAATGGCAAATTACAAGCTTTTTAGTTCGTTTTGCCAACAAGATCGCGAAATAAATTGCTCCTCGATAGATTTTGGAAAAACAACATTTAACAAAGCTTTTAGCCAAATAAAAAAGCTGTCAGGGGAAAAAGCAATTTTACTTATTTCGGCATACCGCGATTCGTCAGGAGGTTATATGCCTTTTAATCGTACATTAAAATCAATAATCGAAGCTTCAGAAGTGCCTGTATATCATATATACGAACATGGTATGGGGCAGGGAATTACCGGAGGAAAGCCTGTGAGTCATTATCAAATGGTGAAAGAAGCACTGCAAAAAGTAAATATGCTATCGGCAGATGAGCTTTGGAGCGATACAACAATTGTAAATGTAAGCCCACTACGTTTTGTTGTAGATTACGAAGTGGCAAGTGCATATAATTTAAAAATGTCGGCAATACCCGACGAAGTAACTTTACTTAATAAGCCTTCTGCTACATTCAGTATTGGTAGAACGGTATTTTTCTTTAGCCTTATTTTAGTAAGTTTATTGTTGCTTTTTATTGTTTATCTGGGTTTTTCGGTTCGAAATCGCAGAATAATGAACCGTGAATTGTTGATTGCCAAAGAACAAGCAGAAGAAGCCAATCGTTTAAAAACGGCATTTATAACCAACATGAGTCACGAAATACGCACTCCAATGAACAGCATCGTGGGGTTTTCGTCGTTGCTCCGTTCTACCGACCTTAATTATGAAACTCGTGGGCAATATTGTCAGATTATCGAAGATAACTCGAATCATTTACTGGCACTTATCAGCGATATTATTGATATTTCGAAGATTGAATCGGGCGACTTTTCTTTTCGACTTTCAAAAATAGAAGTATTGCCCTTGTTCGAAAATTTGTGTCTTGATTTTAAGCAAAAAATAAAACGGTTAAATAAAAAAATAAAGATTGAACTGAAAACAGATATTCCGAAAGGCACGTTAATTGTATCGGACAAAGTGCGTTTTACACAATTGGCATCAAATATTGTAGGCAATGCTGTTAAATATACGCACAAAGGAGACATTACGCTCGCGTGCTCGGTTCGCGATAACGATTTGCTGGTGTATGTAAAAGATACCGGCATTGGGATATCCGGCGATTACACATCGAAGATTTTCGACCGATTTACACGCGAAGAAGATGCAAAACAAGTATATGACGGAACAGGACTGGGGCTTGCTATATCAAAAAGCATTGTTGACAAATTTAACGGGAAGATATGGGTTGAAAGTGAAAAAGGAGTTGGTTCTACTTTTTATTTTACTCATCCTTTGTAGTAAGTGCACAACTACTTTGAAAAAATATAGTTCATGAAAATTCTAAAAGCTTTAATATTTATTGCTGTTTTGTTGCTGTTTCTGCAATGCAAGGGGCAAAGCGCCGGGTTCGACAAACAGTTTACAACTGCCGATTCATTATCATCTGAGGGCTTGCCGCGACAGGCACTTGGTATTTACGAATCGATATACAAGCAGGCTAAAGCAGAGAGAAATCAGGAGGTGCTGGTTCGGGCAATTGTTGAGCGTAGCCGGAGTGTATATCAAATTGAAGAGGAGCCGCTGGTGAAGCTTATCGGGCAATTATTGTCGGATGTTGAAGAAATTGATGAACCGGCCAGGCAGATTGTTCACAGCCAGATAGCTGAATTATATTGGGAATATTTCTCGCGAAATCGGTGGCGGATATTAAAGCGTACTGCAGTTGAAGATTCTGAAGAGCAGGACATGCGAAAATGGGATATTTCGCGACTTGCCGGCGAAATGTTATTGCAAATCAATCTTTCACTAAAAAATGCAGAAAAGTTACAGATTACACCAGTCGATGATTTTTCATCGTTGCTGCGGGGCGATTCAACTTTGCGTAATCTGCGTTCAACTTTATACGACCAGCTTGTATTTAGGGCTCTGGAGATTATTAAAAACCCTCACTTAGGAATTGATAAACCTGTTGAAGCGTTTCATCTTAACGACGAACAATATTTTAATCCCGCTACTGAGTTTGTTAAGATTAAGATAACTACAACCGATACCCTTTCGTTGAGGTATCAATGCATTAGCTTATATCAAAATATTACCGCGTTTAGGTTAAACCAGAACAACAATGAGGCACTTGCCGATCTGGAGCTAAACCGCATTAGTTATGTCTCAAGCAATAGTCAACACCCACAGAAAGATTCGTTGACGATAAGGTTTTACGACAGGCTTATATCTCACACTAAACACGGCGAGGCAAAAGCTGAGGTGATGTATCGCAAGGCTTTGTATTTACATAAAATGCGTATTACTTCTGATAAAAATAATTTAGATGAAGCGGTTGAATTGTGTCGAAAGGTTATTGCCGATTATCCCGGCTCAAAAGTGGCAGGGCTTTGTGCAAATATTATAAAATCAATCGAAACGCCCGAATTGTTACTATACTCCGAGTATAGCGAATTGCCTGGCAAACCATTCCGGGTATTGGTTCGGTGGAAAAATATTGATAGCGTGCAGTTTTCAATGTATAAAATTAGTGCTGAAGACGCATCCAATTACATGAATCAGTATTGGTATAAAGAAGGCGATTTTGAGCATTTGCCTGTTGTGAAAACCTGGATGCAGCACCTGCCTGATGTTGCCGGATACGATGAACATAGTGTTGAAGTGCCTGTTGATGGTGCGCCCAAAGGATTTTACTTATTGGTTGCATCGTACAACAACAATGCCGACAGTGTGTCGATTAATCGTGCTTCAGTCATGCAATTCACTTCTTTGTCGTTAATGAATCGCGAAATGCCCGGTAAGCGTTTGTTTGTTGTTGGAAATGCCGAAACCGGCAGACCGATAGGCCGTGCAACCATCGAGTTGAAAACAAGAAAACGCAATCAAACTACACGCCAGAGAGAATATGAAGATTTAGCCAGCCTTAAAACCAATTTTGCCGGAGAGGTTGTTTATGAGCCTGCCAATCAGAGTATTAATCGCATTGTCGTGAGTCACAAGGGCGATACGCTTATCAGTAGTGAGAACATATATGTAAATAACGAATATACAACATCCAACAAACAGCCCGAAGTTATTTTTTATACCGACCGTGCTATCTACCGACCGGGGCAAACAGTGCATTTTAAGGGTATTGTGCTTCGGAAGAATGATGAAGGACACCAAATTGTTAAACAGCATCGCGAAACCGTTTTACTGCGGGATGTAAATTATCAGAAAATTGGTAATCTTGATTTGGTGTCGAATGATTACGGAACATTTAGCGGAAGCTTTACTTTGCCCCGTTCGGGACTGAACGGTAGTTACTCCCTGCAATGCAAGAGCGGTAGAACTAACATTAGAGTTGAAGCATACCGCCGTCCTACCTTCGAGGTTTTGTTTAACAACATTGAGAAATCGTATGGCTTTGACGATACCGTGACACTTACAGGTTTTGTGAAATCGTATTCGGGTTCACCCATAGGTAATGCCGATGTGAATTACCATATTGTTCGTGCTGTAGCATATCCTTTCCGATGGATAGCAAGAAGTGGCCAGCAGATAGTTGAAACCGGGCTTGTCAAAACAGAAGCCGATGGTTCATTTGAGCTTTCATTCAAAACGATGTCTGAAAATATTGAAAATTTTGAACGAATTTATGTGTATAAGGTTCTTGTTGATGCAAGCGCCCCGGGGGGCGAAACCCAAAGTAATCAATATGAGTTGCGTATTAGTAGGTCGAACCTGTTTATAGATTGCAAGCTGCCCGATGTTATAAAAAAAGATGATTTTGATGGGTTGAATATTCAAGCCACAAACCTTAACGGAGACCAGATAGAGGCAAGTGGTGTATTAGCCGTTTATGAGTTAATTCCTCCGGGTGAAATCATGTCGGATAGATATTGGGAAACACCTGATGTTTTTCTCCTTGATAGTGTTGCTTACAAATCGAAATTTCCACATTTCCCTTATAAGAACGAATCGAAACCTGAAAATTGGAGAAAAGGCCGAAAAATTGTAAGCAAAAACATAGAAATAAAGCCTGACAATGTAGTTTATGCCGACGAGTGGCTAAGTGCAGGAAGTGGTTATTATAGGGTTGAGATTGAGGCAAAAACTGATGAAGGCAAAAATAGTGCTACCTGGCACAAAATGGTGAGGATGATTGGCGAAAAACCTTTGGAAGCCGAAACATTATCCGATTGGGTTACAGTTACAAAAAGTAAAGGCGAACCCGGCGAAACCATCGAAATATGGCTTTCGTCAATAAATCGGGAATCGCCTGTTCGGTACGAGCTTGTGAAAGATAAAGAATTGCTCGAAAGTGACATTATCAATCCGGGTAAGCGGGTTTACCGCCTGCTTATTCCAATTGAACAAGCCTACAAAGGTAATGTAGTGGCACAATTTACACAGGTGGCCAACAATCGCGAATATCATCGCTATGTAACCATCGAAGTGCCACAAACCGACAATAAACTCAATATTTCGCTGCAAACATTTCGCGACCAGCTAATGCCGGGCGAACACGAAACATGGAGTCTGTCGATTTCGGATAATTCAGGAAAAGGCATAGCTGCCGAAATGGTAGCTTCTTTATACGATGCATCGCTCGACCAGTTTAAGAAACACGATTGGAATACCAGCTTTTCAAACAAACGGGCTAACAAGTATTATCGCTGGCGAGGTACGCGATATGGGATAACAGCTCACAATATGAGTTACATTTATTTTAAAAACAGGTATCCAGAGGTTTACATGAGCAAGCACTATGAAGAGCTGGTATTGTTTAACCCGAATGCCAATTTTGGTTCTGGTTCAGGTGATAAAATTATGATCAGGGGAGTATCAAGTGTCCAAAAAACAATACCTATAAGCAGGGTAAGTGTACCCCCGGCAGTTGCCGAAGATTTAGAAGTGGCGGATGAAGCCGAAGTTTACAGTATTGTAGAGGAAACTCCTGAAGCCCTCAAACGACTTGAGAAGAATAATTTTTCGAATGTGAAAATACGGGAGAATTTTAACGAAACCGCGTTCTTTTATCCGCATCTGTACAGCGATAAAGACGGAAAGCTCGAAGTATCTTTCACTATACCCGAGGCCATTACCCGTTGGCGATTGATGGGCTTTGCGCATACCGAAGATTTTATTCACGGCAGTATCGAAGCCGAACTAGTAACCCGTAAAAATGTTTCGGTTGAGCCTTATGCACCGCGTTTTTTGCGCGAAGGCGATACGCTTTTCATTTCGGCAACGGTACGCAATTTAACCCACGAAAAATTAAGTGGCACCGCTTTGCTTCAAATTACCGATGCGCTTACTTTTAAACCACTCACGGCCATAACAATTCATGCTGATTCGCTGCTTAACTTTGAAGTTGAAGCTCAAAGTGCTGAAGTTGTGCGTTGGAAAATGATTGTGCCATGGGGTTTGCAAGCTATAACGTACAAGGTAATGGCTCGTGCCGGCAATCATTCCGACGGTGAACAAAAAATGTTGCCTGTGCTTAGCAATCGGATGCTCGTAACCGAAAGCATGCCATTTGTGGTACGTGGCGGCGATGAGCGTGCGTTTCATTTTAAAAAAATGAGCGACAATAATTCTTCAACATTGAAAAACCATTTGTTTACCATTGAATATACTTCCAACCCCGTATGGTATGCCATACAAGCTTTGCCTTACTTAATGGAGTACCCTTATGATTGTGCCGAGCAGGTATTCAGTCGTTTTTATGCCAACGCAGCTGCAAGTGCATTAATGAATAGTTCGCCCCGTATTAAAGCGGTTTTTGATGCATGGGAGGAGCTTGATGCCGATGCCTTTCTTTCAAATCTGGAAAAGAACAGCGAACTGAAATCGGTATTGCTTGAGGAGTCGCCGTGGTTGCTGCAAGCGCAAAGCGAAAGCGAAATGAAAAAGCGACTATCGCTGCTTTTCGACCTTAACCGCATGGGCATGGAGCTTACTGACGCATTTATTAAACTTCAGCAAATGCAGTTGCCCGATGGTTCTTTCCCGTGGTTTGCCGAAATGCCGGGCAATCGTTACATTACACAATATATCGTAAGCGGCATGAGTGAATTGCAAAAGCTTGGTGCTGTACCATCGGAGTTGGGCGATCGCTGGAGGCGAATGCGCCGTAATGCAATGGGGTATCTTGATAAATGTGTGAGCGATGATTATAAAAAACGTTTGGAGCGAAATGAAGATAATTCGACATTCTTTGATAGATATAAACCTACACTTACCGAGTTGCATTATTTGTATGCCCACAGTTTTGAAGTTACACAGCTGCCCGGCAAAGATGAGCAGCAGGCTTTTGATTTTCTTTTAAAACAGGCCGAAAAACAATGGTTGAAATATGATGAATATGCCCAGGGACTGATGGCACTAACTTTTCATCGGTTTGACATAAAGGAAATGGCTGAGCGTATTGTTAAATCGCTGGCCGATCGTGCATTGAGAACTGAGGGTGATGGAATGCGCTGGGCAAACAATAAGCATGGCTACTATTGGCATCAGGCACCTGTTGAAACGCAGGCATTACTCATCAATGTTTTTGACGAAGTTGCCGACGATGACCAAAGTGTTGAGGAAATGAAAATATGGCTGTTGCGTAACAAGCAAACCAATCATTGGGGAAATACCAAGGCAACTGTTGCGGCTTGCAATGCTTTGCTAAATACGGGACAGAACAGGTTGGAGGAAAGCAGACCGATTGAAGTGGAGCTTGCAGGTAAACCACTATCGCTGTTGCGCGATATAAAAGTTGAGGCTGGAACAGGCTATGTGAAAACATCGTTTGCAGCCGGTGAGATTAAGCCTGAGCTGGCAAAAATACAGGTGAAAAATCCTAATCAGGGGGTGGCATGGGGAGCTGCGTACTGGCAATACTTCGAGCAACTCGACAAAATTACATCAGCCTCAACTGATGTTGAAATTGACAAACAATTATTTGTGAAGCGTAAAAGTGACACTGGTGAAATGCTGGTGCCTTTACATAAGCAGTCGGTAAAAATTGGCGACCAAGTGGTGGTTCGAATCGTTATTGAAACGGAACGCGACATGGAATTTGTGCACCTGAAAGATATGCGGGCATCTGGTTTTGAACCAACCACAACGATATCGGGATACACCTGGACTGATGGGCTAGGGTATTATCGAGAAACCAAAGATGCTGCCATGAATTTTTTTATTGCGAATATGAGTAAAGGCGTTTACGTGTTTGAATATTCGTTGCGGGCATCTCATACAGGGCAGTTTTCGAATGGTATTACAACACTTCAGTGCATGTATGCTCCCGAGTTTACAACACATAGCAAAGGACAGAGAATAATAATTGAATAATCGTTTTGGAAAATTAGCAACCTTGATTATAAATACACCGAATTCGGGGTAATTGAACAGGAATCCGGAGTCAATCATTCATTGGAAAGCCAACTCTAAAAAAATAAAAATTATAAATGAATAGTTCAGCATACCATATTGTATTTCTACGTGTCATGTTATTTCCATTGGCAATGTTTAGGCTTGTAGTGGTATTTCTTATAAGTGTTGCGTTTTTGTTTTTGTCAATTGCAGAATATTATTTGTCGCAGCTTTTTGGTAAAAATCATTTTATCACAATGCGGTTGTGGGGGTGGTGCATGCTGATTGTGCTTGGAGTGGTTGTTCGTCGCAATAAGTTTCCGAGCGTTGACCGTTTTATACTGATGCCAAATCACCGTAGTTATATCGATATTTTTTTGGTGGCAGCCCATAAGCCCACAACCTTTGTGGCTAAAGCCGAGCTTCGAAAATGGCCTGTATTAGGTTTTGCTATGAGTGTTAACCGGATGATTTTTGTGCAACGCGACAACCTGCGCAGCATGTTCGACACCATGTCGCAAATTAAACAGGCTTTCGATAACGGACTATCGGTAACTGTATTTCCCGAGGGTACTACTTTTAAAGGCCCCGGCCTTCGACCTTTCAAGGCCGGCAGTTTTAAAATGGCTGCCGAAGCAGGAGTTCCTTTAGTGCCGGCTGCAATAGAGTACCGCAATCGCAACGATGCCTGGGTAGGCAACGATACATTTATTGCCCATTTCTTCCGTCAAATGTGGAAACCCCTCACCTTTGTAAACTTCACCTTTGGTGAAAAAATTATCAATGAGGATTTCAAGGAATTGAAAGAACAAACACGTGAATCGATTGAAAAATTATTAGATAAAAGCGTATGACAAACAGAAGAGATTTTATAAAAACCATAGGTGCTGTTTCGCTGGTGAATATGTTGCCGGTAAGTCAGCTTTTTGGTGCTGTAGGCACAGAAAATACTTATCCCGATGGTTCAATGTCCAGTTTTTGTGAAGGTTTACAACCCGTAGGCCGCATTCTTGAAACACCGGGGTATTATGTTTGGGGCTGTTCGCCGGTGTATGGTTCCGATGGCCGGGTGCATGTTTTTTATTCACGATGGCCCGAAAAATACGGTATGGGTGGATGGATTCATCAATCGGAGATTGCACATGCCGTAGCAGATTCTCCCGAAAGCGATTTCCGGCATGTGGAAACCGTATTGGATTCGCGTCCCGGGTTTTTCGATTCAAAAACTTTGCACAACCCGCATATTCAGTTTATCGATGGGCAGTATTACTTATTTTACATGGGTAATAGCGATGGCAGTGTGCGCACCAAACGTATCGGGCTGGCCTATTCAAATTCACCCGACGGCCCCTGGACTCGCGTTGATAAACCGTTGGTAGATGTCGGTTCCGAAGGTGCGTGGGACGATTGCTGTACAACCAACCCGGCATTTATAAAGCATCCTTCGGGTGAATACTGGCTGTATTATAAATCGTGGAATCTTGCCGAGTACGAAAATCAGAGCGGATCAATTAGAGCCAACCGAAAATATGGGCTGGCAAAAGCTGATTCAATACTAGGGGCTTACACGAAATATGCTGACAATCCGATTGTCGATTTTTCGGTTTACGGCAACAATCGGCAGGTTGAAGATGCCTATGTGTTTATGCACAATGGAAAATACAAGATGCTGATGCGCGATATGGGCTATTACGATCATGCTGTGGGCTTGATATTTGAGTCGGAGGATGGTATTCGGTGGTCGAAACCTAAAATTGCCTGGCTTGGAGCCGATGCTTATATCGAGCAAGAACCTGCTCCTAAACACTTGAGCCGCTACGGTCGTTTCGAACGTCCGCAAGTGCTGATAAAAGATGGTCGTCCTGAGTATCTTTTTACAACATCACAAGGCGGAAAGTATCAAACGGCCTCGGGCTTTGTGTTTAAAATTAACGGTTTGTAAAGACTGTAAGTTTTTTATAGCGGCAGTTCTTTGGCCGGATCCCAAAATTTCTCTTTGAAGTTTACAATCTGGTCGTCCTCAATTATGAGACCCTCGTTTTCGAGTAGTTCCTGCATCACATTTTGTCCTCCGAAAAAGTTTTTCCCGCTTAATACTCCATTGCGGTTTACCACACGGTGAGCAGGTATAAATTCCGGTTGAGAATGCGAAGCGTTCATTGCCCATCCAACCATGCGTGCTGAGCGTGCCGCTCCCAAGTATCGTGCTATTGCCCCATAACTGGTAACACGCCCCTGAGGTATCAGACGTGCAACTGCATAAACCTTGTGGAAAAAATCATCGTTTGACATAGTGATTCAATTTGGACATCTTCAACATTCTGGTCGGGAAAACATTAAATGTTTTTCTCATAATTAATCTGGTTAATTGCATTGCGATGTTGTACTGATAAAAATAGTGTACGTTGTGTGAAAATTTTGTACTACTGCTCAACAACACGTAGCAAAAATGGATAAAAAATGTAAGAAAATTTCACACATCAGGATATAACATGTCTTATTTTGGAATATGGAACTTATTCGCTTGTCAATTACATGGCTGAATAGAGGTATTGTTGAAGAAATTATTTTTGCAACTGAGTTTTATAGTGCACAACAGTTATACACTTTTGACGATTTCCTTGAAGAAGGCGTTGAGTATCTTGTTTCTTTCTGGATTAAAGCAGATGTTGCTTCTGAAATTCAGTTCGAGATTCAAAATGCCGATTATGGCGGCGATTATTCTGGTGGAATGCCAGTAACAACCCAGTGGGGTTATGTTGAACAAACCATAACTCCTTCAACTGCTGATAAAAATAAGTTTCTATTCGATTTTGGGAAAAGTGCGGCTACGTTCTATATCGATGATGTAGTTGTTGGGAAAGCACTTGAAAGCGAATTGAAAAGTGCACAGGATGGACCAACTTACATTGAAAAAACCGATGAGGAAAAAGCTCAGATCATAGGCGACGCTATGGAGAGTTGGATTTCTGAAATGGTAGGACATTTTAAAAATGATATTAAAGAATGGGACGTTGTAAACGAACCGATGAACGAGAATGGAACTGTTCGCGACGGTAATGTTAACGGTGAACTTGCCAGCGACGAGTTTTACTGGCAGAAATATCTTGGTAAAGACTATGCAGTGACAGCCTTTAATTTAGCCCGTCAGTATGGTAATTCCGACGATAAATTGTTTATCAACGATTATAACCTTGAATATAGCCTTGATAAGTGTCGTGAAATTATCGAATATGTAGAATATATCGAAAGCCGGGGTGCACAGGTCGATGGTATCGGAACACAAATGCATGTAAACATCGATTCGGATACAACCAGAATCATTGAAATGTATAATCTGCTGGCTGCTACCGGCAAATTAATTAAAGTCTCGGAACTTGATGTGCGAGTTAACACCGATGCTCCGTCTGTTGAAATTATTTATACTTTGCTCAATATCAGGGTATTTTTCGGATGTGTATTCTGCTTTTAAATCGGTTCCTGCTAATTTGGCAATATTTTGCCAAAACCTGGCTTTTCTGTACGAAAGGTAAAGTTTTATAAGGTCGAAAGGTGTTTGTCCAAGTTCACGATGTATAAGCAAAAGCAACAGTTTTCCCTGCCTTAAATTTAATCCTAACACTAGGCCCAGGTATTTTTGCTTTACAAAACTTTCATATTCACGCAAATATTCCTCCCTTTCATTGTCGTTTTTGCAAAATTCAAGGCGAGCCATAGTCAAATCGTATTCAATTCGCACAATCTCTATCAGTGGCCATACTTTGGATATGTCTTCTTGTAAAACAGCTTTCTTTTCACCAGTTGTGGCAAAAGCTGAAAATGAAACTGTAAGAAGGATGGTTAAAGTAATAAATTGTAAAGTAGTTTTCATTCGTATCGTTGAGGTAATGTTAGTTCAAGAAGGTTGAGGTATGATTCGTATCTTTTTTGGTCAATTTTTGTGGCTGCCAATTCTTTCGAATGTTCCATGCCTCCCATGTGATATCGTTGTATCCATGGAAACAGAGCAATAGCTGCATCCCAAAATGAATAAAGATGCATTACACGTAAGGCTATCAAATACAAACCCCCGATAAGCAACATCGAATTCAGGCCGTCTTTTATTTCTCCGGTTAAGAGTTGTCCCGAGCCGGGGATGATTCCACTCATAATATATGCCCGTTGCGGGTTGTAACGCTTGTTGTAGTTGAGGATTTTTTCAAATTCAGAGTCAAGTACCTCAATATCGAATGACTGTTGAGTTTGAAGTTCAGCTATTTTTACAAATTCGTGGTACGATAAACTATCATCATGTAATCCAAAATGAGTGAGACCCTTCAGAAAATGATAAATCGATTGTTGTTCTTTACTGGCTGTGTATTCAAAATTATAAAGTTCGATAAGGCTCAGCATTAGTTTATCTTGCATTACAAGGCAAAATGCTTTTCCGAGTATAGCTTCGTTTTTCAAACTATCAGAACTACTAAGCCTGTACGCTCTGTCGTAAAAGTTGCCGGCTTGTTCGTAGTTTTCAAGTTGTGAGTAACAATCGGCTATTCGTAAAGTGATAATATCTTTATTCCCTGCTCCGAAAAAAAACGCGCGGTTGTATTCTTTCGATGCCAGAGAATAATTGCCAAGCTCGAACTGTCGATTGGCAAATGCAACAACATCGTCAACGTTTTGACCCATAGATACTGCGGGTGAGAGCAGACTAATAATCAGAAAAAAGAATACGCTCTGTTTCATGTATAAACTGATGATTAAGGTTTTCGTTATATCGTTGGGCAGCTTTTGCTCCACCGTAAATATTTGCACTGTAATAGCTAACTGCCAGTCCGCCGGCTATCCACGGATACACTTTGTCGCTGCCGTACCTGTTGAATGCCCGGTAGGCAAAAAAGCCAGAAGAAACAGTGAATAATAGTGAAATGAGGCCGTCGCCCCAATATCCACTGTACATTTTGCCACTACCCGGAACTACAACCGACATAAGTGAGGCCAGCCATGGTTTTTTTTGTGTTGATGCGTACGCCCTGCTGCTAATGTCTGTCAGGGTGTTTGCTTTCAGGTTTTGCGGTATATTGTTGTTTTGAGTGTAATTGTAAGCATCATTCCAATTTTTATGCAACAATTTAATAGCCAGCTGATGCTCAAATTTCTCAGGAAAAGTCAACCCTGTGTTTATGGCTTTCTGAACTTCTCCATAAAGTTGTTGCGACATCATCAGCCTGATATATTCCGCTTTATAATCGGTGTCCATTTGCTCAAGCCGAGTAAAATCTTTAGTTTGAAAAAACTGGTTTGCCTTGGAGTATTGTTGATTTTTCCGGTAGGTTTTCAATAAAGCAAGTTGAGTTTCTTCGTTTAAATTGCAAAAAAACGAAAGTCGTTCAAATTCGTGCTGAGCCAGTTCGTATTGAGCAGTATTGTAAAGATAGTTAGCAAAGCGCAGTGAATTATTGCAATCAAAAATATTTTCCTGTGCTGGTAAACGGCTGGCAGAAAATAAAATAACGATAAATACTGTGTTAATAAACCGGGTCATAAAGCATTCCTGTTTTTGGATGTAACGGATATTGGTTTCTTGCTGTGAGTGGGTGGCAACGTGACAGGCGGTCGAAAATTTTCAGGTATGATACGAATAAGGGATCGTGTTGAAGTGATTCTATGGCGTACATACTGCACGACGGGGTAAACACGCAACTGGCCATGTCTTGCGACGAGAACAAACTTTTGTACCCAACAAATAATAGTGCAGCGGTACCCTCAAATTCGTTGGTACTTTTTTTTAGATATTCGCTATAATTTGTTTTTTCTTTAGGTTTAAACTGGTTTTTTAAGCGTTCAGATTTAGAGTCATCTTGGCAAAATGCAGGTATTGAAAAGCAAAGCAACAATATTACCGGCAGAGTATTTTTAAAGCGCATAATTGTAGTTTTTGTTGTTGCCATCTTCGTTCAACACAATGTTTTTCATGGTAATTATCTGGTACATTGGTCCTTGTTGTGTATAGGTGGCAATTAATATTTCGTGCGGCACTTCAATCCCATTCAGCCACTTATAGTTTTTGAGAATCTGCCGGTTCATAATTTCACCTTCAGGATCAACCAGGGTAATGCTGTAAAGTTGTTTATCTTTTTTTGCAACCAATACTTTCGAAATGTATTCTTTAAGCAAATCGGGCGGATACCAGGTTGTAATTACCATGTTTTTTGCTTTTTCGATGTCGCCCACCTGGAAATTTGCATTGTCGTATCCGAAGTTCGAAAGGTTTCCTGAAAGAATAAAATGAAAAACCGATTGGTCAGGTATAAGCATATTTCTCGATGTTCGGGTAAGTGTATCGTTGCTAAAATGATACATTAAGGTGTCGAATAGAACGACTTTCTCTTTTTCAGGAAAGGTAAAATCGAAAATTATTTTCCGGTAGTTTTTGTCGTAATGAATTTTACCATTGCTGATTTGGAAAGTACTGTCGGGCATCCGCGTCTTTGTCATTATATCGGCCTGCATTCTGTAAGCAATTTGTCCAAAACAGACAAAAGGAAATACGGTAAGTAATATGAAAAATAGTAATCGCTTGTCATGGTTCATATTAATTATCCTTTCTTATATACAAAAAAAGGGCTGCCCTAAAAATCATTTAGAGGGCAGCCATAGTTATTTTAAAATGCAATTAGTAATAGTAGGTTGTGGAAACAGCAGTTGCATACAGTGCATAATATACTACCGTTGATAAAATAGAACAACCGGTAGGAATTGCGCATCCTAATACCGATTTTTTAATTTGTTCTTTATTGTTGTCAGTTGTAACAGCAACAACAACAATACCAATAACTCCAGTTAAACAGCCCCACCAAAATGCACTGAGAACTGGTGGTTCTTTCGATTCATCTTGTATCGAAGTGGCAATAGCAGCAGTGTTGCCGATGTTTGTAATAGAAAAATCGCTGGCTTCTAAATCGTTATAGCTTGCATCGTTTGTTGCAATAAAATCTGTAACTTCTGCTATTTCATCAAAAGCCGAATAGATTTCGGATTCGTTAAAATCAGGAGTCTCAGCCATGCAAAAAAGAGCAGATGCAAAATAAATAAATGCGGTTGATAGTAAATGTATTTTTTTCATGGTGTAGTTATTTTAATAGGTTGCCAAATATCCTCCACTCCAGAGAAGTGAACCAACTAAACAGCCCCAGGCTGATTTTCTTAACTGAGTGCCATCAAAACCTGTAGTAATACCTACAATTAGCATACCCACCCAGTTGAAAATACATCCCCAAAGAAAAGCTCCAATAAAAGGTGGTGTGTCGGCTGCGCTTGCATTCATGGCAATGGCAGCACTTGAGCTGATGTTTGAGGTTAACTCGCTGTTCAAAGATTCAAGTTCGCTGTAAGTTAAGTCTTGGTTGTCATCAATTACAGAAATTAAATCTTCAATTTCATCGAATGCAGCATAAATGTCAGATTCATCTAACCCCACTGCTGCTTCAATTTCGGAGGCGCTGTTGATACTTGCCGTTATTGTAAAGGCAAACGACTGAGTGCCAAACAATACAAGAGCAAGAATAATACTAATGGTTGATTGTAAAAGTTTCTTCATAAGAACAAATGTTATGGTGTATAAATTATTGTGTTTGCATAAAGGCGCTTAATGTTAACTTCTTTTCAAAAATAAGTGATAAAAAGCTTAAATCAAATAGCAATAATGTTTTTTTGATGATTTGTATCTTATTTTTTTACAGACAGATACAATTTTGTAGAGTTGCAAATTTTACATTTTGTGTAAATTATTTCACATACCACTAAAAATACAACACTTATTCATTTGTTGATTGCACTTTCTCTTTTCTGTCGGTGAACACAGGTTGTTGCTATAATTTTGTATGCGAGATGTTCTAATTAGAGCATCATTGAACAGCATATTTAATTATTAACCCTAAAGATTAATTCAAATGAAAAAATTATTGATTGTTTTAGCGTTTTTGAGTGTGGCTCTTTTTGTAAATGCACAGGAGGTTGAGCCAATGTTTGTTAAAGGAGATAAAGTGGCAAATATTGGTCTTGGACTTGGTTCCGGTTTGAGTTCGTACTACAAAACTTCGATTCCACCTATCTCTTTGTCTGCTGAATATGGTATAGCAGATGAAATATTTGAAAAAGGATCAGTAGGTGTAGGTGCTTATTTAGGTTTTGCAACTTATAGTTGGAGATCCAGTTATTCTTATAGGCAAAGTCGTGTTTACCTGGGGCCACGTGGTTCTTTTCATTATCCGTTGGTTGACAAACTCGATACCTATGTCGGGCTGTCTTTAGGTTTACATTATTATAGATATAAATATAACGATGATTATTATGATTATTACGATAATTATGATGATTTCAATATTGGTCTGTATTCGTATTGGTTTGCCGGAGCAAGGTATTATTTTACCGATAACTTGGCTGTAATGGCAGAGGTTGGTTATGGTATTACGTATCTGAATATTGGTGTCTCGTTCAAGTTGTAGATAGATGAAGCGTTTATGTATTTTATTACTGGTTTTTGGTGTTGTTGGGATTACCAACGCCCAAAAACCATTTAAAAAATACCCCTTTAAAACCGGCATGGTTGAATATGTAATGGAGGGTAGTGCAAAAGGGAAACAGGTTATTTACTGGGACGAATATGGTTACAAAGAGTTGACCGTTGAAAACTCGGAAATGAAAGTTTTTGGACAGACTACAACAACCAATAAATCGACCCTGACTATTGGATCAAAAATTTACGAATGGTCGGATGTAGATGAGCTGGTTTACGAAACTAATAACCCCATAGCTGTGTCATGGAGCCAGGAAGGGCTTGACGAAATAGACGTAGAAGCCTATTCAGTGAAGATGATTGAGGCAATGGGTTTTGAAAAAACAGGTATCGACATGATGCTTGGTAAAAATTGCGACGTATATAAAGGGATGGGTAAAATTTGGGTTTGGAAAGGGCTTAGTTTGAAAACAGAGGTGAGTATGATGGGTGTAAGATCTGTTATTACCGCTACCAATGTAAAAACAAATATTAATGTGCCAAAATCGCTTTTTGAACTCCCTGCCAGAAGAGAAATATCTACTTACGAAAACCTGGAAAAATATTGAAAACAGCGATACTGGAAATGATGATTCTACTGAAGAAATGTCTCCCGAAGAAATGAAGAATATGCTAAAATCCTTATTTGAATAAAACAAAAACTAAAATGAAGAAAATTTACTTTTTATTGCTGTTTGTAGCTACTTGGGCTTTATGCACAGCGAATTCTGCAGAACAAAAAAACATGCTTCGCATAGCAGATAAATCTATTGAAAAAGTTCAACGAGCAATAAAAACTAACGCCGACAATGTGCCATTGAAAAGTGCAATGGCTCAAAACCATCTCGATAGCATTACACTCGATAATGGTTCTAAGGGCTTGTTTTTTTACAATGAAAATGACCAGTTAACTGATTATAAAGGCTATGTTATTTCGCATGATGGTACTTCGAAGTTAGTAGAGCATCAGCAGTTTGAATATGATGTTGCCGGTAGCGTGACCCTGTTTGTTCAGAAGTTCAATGATATTATTGATGGCTGGAAAATTCTTGAAAAGATCGAAACCCAATACGATGCCAGTGGCAATATTGTAAGCGAAGTGTATTGGAGTTACGATTACGGTGAAGC
>JAQICD010000193.1 GCA_027858715.1 Prolixibacteraceae bacterium | reverse complement strand
TTTTTTAACCCGAAACTTGGTGTTTACTACCAGCCCAATAACAACCTGAAGGCTTATGTTTCGTGGGCCGTGGGACACCGCGAGCCCAGCCGCAGCACGTTTACCGATACCGACCCCGACCAGGAAGAACCTATAGCTGAACAACTTAACGATTTTGAAGGTGGGATAACTTTTAACCAAACCCGCTTCTCTGTAGGTGCAAACCTGTATTTCATGGATTATAAAGACCAACTTATCATGACCGGTGAGATTAACGATATTGGCACACCGGTATTCAAAAATGCAGAAGACAGCTATCGTGCCGGTGTCGAGCTTATTGCTGGGGTACAAATAACACACAACCTGAAATGGGACATGAATGCCACTTTCAGCCAAAACAAAATACTGAACTTTACCGAGTATGTCGATAACTGGGACGAAGGCGGCCAAACAGCATTCGACCACGGAACAACCGACATTGCTTTTTCACCATCGGTAGTGACCAACAGCCAACTGGGCTACACACCGCTGAAAAACTTAGAGCTGG
The DNA here is from genome assembly GCA_027858715.1 of Prolixibacteraceae bacterium. Classification (GTDB taxonomy): domain Bacteria; phylum Bacteroidota; class Bacteroidia; order Bacteroidales; family Prolixibacteraceae; genus Roseimarinus. Next base: position 3,657 of record JAQICD010000193.1, on the reverse strand, counting down.
CACTCATCTCGCAATACGTGGGCGACCAGTATATCGACAACAGCGCCAGTGAAAACCGCAAGCTCGATGCATACTTTGTAAACAACCTGAAAGCAGCTTACACCATTTATCCCGGACTTTTTGATGAAGTGGAATTCAGCCTGTTGGTCAACAACCTGTTAAACGAAGAGTACGAGACCAATGCCTGGGTTTATTCGTACATCTTAGGCGGTGAACGCTATAAAATGGACGGCTACTTTCCACAGGCTGGCACCAACTTTTTGGTAGGTGTAAATATTCGGTTTTAGAAAAGATCGTTTCTCTGAATTCAGGCATTTACCTGTTGGGCAAGTTTAATTGCAACACTTATTTTCCCAAAAACCGAGAACCTGCTTCATTTTATGAGGCAGGTTTTTTAGGTTAGTTGCTTTCTGATTTGCAACATTCGTGATTTTAATCCGGCCGAAGGAGCGCGTTCCATATGTTGGTCAATAATTGCTAAAAGCTCGGGCGTCAATTCGGGGTAAAGCTGGCAGGTGCGAAAGAAAAACTCGAGCGCCATTGCCCGGGTTCCCACTTTTATTTTAGGATTATTAATCCATTGAATGCATTTGTCGAGTAAAGCTCCTGCATATTCCTCGCTTATAGAACAGCGCATTATCATTTTAAATCCTATTCGTAAATAGCTGTCGCTTTCGGCTTGAAGAATAAATTCGTATAGTTCATCTAATATCGACGTAAGGTAAGAATTGTTCTTCTCAGTTGCATGTTCCATAATCCAAAACAAACGCCAGTTTTTACCGCCAGGTTTTTCTTTTATTACTTGCCATAGTGTGAAAAACAATTCTTCGTCGTGCGCTGCTTTCTGAAACATTAATTCGTAATCGGCTTTGCGATAAGCTTCATTTAAGAAAATTTCAATTTCTTTTGCATTCATCTTCAGTGTTTAACATGTTTTTTTGAATGTTCGGATTGTAAAATAAGTAACTTTTTTTGTATCAGCTCGTCTTACCGATAGAAAATATAAACAAATAGAATATGTTCGCCCGCTATAATGATAAAATGACATTTAATGCGGGACTAACAAATTGATTAATAAACATTAAAGCACATGAAAACACTAACTTTATCAATTGTATTACTGGCGTTGGCTTTATATGCAAGCGCACAAACCGATTCAGTACAAGCACCGGTTGATTCATTTGAGCAGCTTATCGAAGATGAAACTGTGAACGACACAACAATTTATGAATCAGAGATAGGAATGCAAAGTGGCGATTTGAAATCGGGAGAAAAGGGAAAATCAAAAAAAGACACATTGCATGTTCGCATCGGAAATCAAAACATCGAAATTATTACGAGTGACAATGACACGAAGATTAAAATTGATGAAGAATTTGATTGTTATTCTCTCAAAACTGACAAAAAAAAGAAAAAGAGAAAGTTTAATGGGCACTGGGGGGCTTTCGATTTCGGCGCGAATATGTTTTTTGACACCGATTATTCGATGTATCCTGAAGGAATATCTGACTTTATGGAAGTGCGTCCTGAAAAATCATTCGAGTTTAATATTAATTTCTTTGAGTACAGTTTTGGTTTTGGACAGTACATGGGTTTGGTTACTGGTCTGGGGCTTAACTTTAACGACTATAAATTTAAAAATCGCTATTCAATCCGAAAAGACGATTCAGGTGTTATTCAGCCTGTAGATTTGCCTGAGGGCGACTTCAGGAAAAGTAAATTGTCAACATTATTTTTAACATCTCCTTTGCTATTTGAATTTCAGATACCCGACCACAGACACGAAGATCGCTTGTATGTTGCAGCAGGATTAATTGGTGGATTGAAACTTGGAGAACACACTAAATACAAAATTGGTGATGAAAAATGGAAAGATAAAGGCGATTACGGTATTGCTCCGATTCGGTGGGGTTATACAGCCCGTATAGGTTTTGACGATTTTGGAATATTTGGTACATACTACAATACCCGTTTATTTGAAGATGGAGTTGGTCCAGCTATTACTCCTGTTACTGTAGGTGTTACCTTGGCATTCTGATCGTTTTTGAATAATTAATTTGAAACCCGGTTTAAGCCGGGTTTTTTTATACAAGGTATTTGCCTGATAAAAATTACATCATTCTTCATTTTATTGCAAGTTGCGATGTTGTATATTTGCTCCAACTGAAAAATTTTAAATTATGCGTTTATTATTGATTAGTAATTCTTCGATGTCAGGGCAGCCATATCTTGAGTACCCGAAAAAAGAGATGCAAAAATTCTTGGATGAGGAGGATATAGACATTCTTTTTATTCCATACGCAGCTGTAACTTTTTCGTTTGATGAGTATGAACGTAAAGTGAACGAGCGATTCAATGAATTTGGACATAAGGTGACAAGCATTCATCATTTTATCGATCCGGTTAAGGCTGTTGAAGAAGCTGACGTTATTGTTGTTGGAGGCGGCAATACCTGGCAGTTGGTGCGTACAATGCGTGATAATGGCTTAATTGAAGCAATTTCAGCTAAAGTGAAAAGCGGAGCGCCATATATTGGTTGGAGTGCTGGCTCAAACGTAGCTTGCCCAACCATTCGCACAACCAACGACATGCCTATAATTGATCCCAAAGGCTTCGATGTTTTTAACCTCGTGCCATTCCAGATTAACCCGCACTACCTCGATGCCAATCCCGACGGACATGCCGGTGAAACTCGCCAGCAGCGCATCGAAGAGTTCATCGAGATTAACCCTAACCTTTTCGTGGTTGGTTTGCGCGAGGGAACTATGTTGCGGCTCGAAGGTGAGAACTTGTCGTTAATTGGTATCCATACGGCTCGCATATTTATAAAAGGAAAAGAGCCTGTTGAGGTTGAACCGGGCGACGATGTTTCGTTTTTGATGGGATAGCATTACTGTATCACGGACATTCCTGTCCGGGATTTGACAAGTTTTTCGAGTTGGCTGGCAGACAGGAATGTCTGCCATACTGTATCACGGACATTCCTGTCCGGGAAAACTTGACAGACAGACAGGAATGTCTGCTTTACAATTTATTTTTCAACCAGAAAATTAGCGCACCATGTAAAATCATGTTCTGTATAATGATCGCATAAGCCTGATTTGACTGGATTATTCAAGATATAATCAACAGTATTTGCCATTTCATTTCTGCTTCGAATTAGATGATCGTAACTTTCGTCTTGCCAAAAAGTTCCTTTTGTTCCTCCTTGTTTATTAATTTCCCATGCTGAAAATCCCTTCATGGGTTTTAATATATCGGATAAATGCTTTTTCAAGTTGGATAGTAGTATATGGACATGATTGGGCATAATGGAATATGCCAGAATTGTGTAACGTTTGTTTTGAAAATGAAGGATTGAATTTTGAACAATTTTTGCATTTCTGAAATTTGCTAATGGTTTTATTGAGCTTTTATGAAGCTCAGTCTCAAACTTTTCAAAATACTCATTATTAAGGCGATGTAACATTTGGATGTATTCCTCTTTTGAGTTCGCGTTAATATTCAATTTTTGATCATCATAATCAGACTTAATTTTTTCTACCAAATGGATTGGGATTGAGTTTTTCACTCTGAAAACTACATGAAACATTCCTTCAATTGGTACAATGTGGGGTAAGTTGCGGCGGTATTCGCTTTTATATTTGGGCATAGTTG
>JAQICD010000190.1 GCA_027858715.1 Prolixibacteraceae bacterium | reverse complement strand
GATGAAAATGACACACTGGAGATGAAGCCTCAGAACTCGTTTCCGGGCAAGGTTACGGCCTTGCTATACGAGCGCTTTAAGGCTTTTAACGGTGACGAATCGAAGGGTTTGATATTTTTCGCATGCGAGCTGATTGACCGTAATGGAGATATGCTGAAAAAATTTGTTTTACAACATGCTGAAAACTGGCAGTTGGGCGACGATTTTATTAACTGGGTAAATAATGCCTGTTGTTTTTGCAGTACGCTGGTTGACCGTATTGTGCCGGGATTCCCGAGAGATGAAATTAACGAAATACAAGAGCATTTAGGCTACGAAGACAATCTGGTAGTGGTTGGCGAGTATTTCCATCTGTGGGTGATTGAAGCTCCGGAATGGGTGAAAGATGAGTTTCCGGCCGAAAAAGCCGGTCTTGATGTTAAGTTTGTGAAAGATATGAAAAAATATCGCGAGCAAAAAGTTCAAGTTCTTAATGGCTGTCACACAGGTAGCTACGCAGTTTCGTTCTTAAGCGGGATTGAAACTGTCCGTGATGCTTACGAAAACCTTGAAGTGGGTAGTTTCATGAAAGAGCTGGTGTACGACGAAGTGCTGCCGATACTTGACGGTTCAGAAAAAGAGCTTAAAAAGTTTGCCAAGAAGATTCTGGAACGCTTTGCTAACCCATATATCCGCCATCAGTGGCAGAGTATTGCACTAAATGCAATGTCGAAATGGGAAACCCGCAACCTGCCATCGTTACTAAACTTTCACGAAACCCACCAAATGTTGCCCCAAAAACTGGTATTTTCACTGGCTGCCATGATTGCTTATTTTAAGGGCGAAGCTGAAGGTAAGGAATACAACATGCAGGAAGACCAGTGGATACTGGATTTTTATAAAGACGCATGGGGTGAATGTGATGGACGTCCTATTTCGGTTTACGAACTGGTTGAAAAAGTACTCAAACTCGACAAAGTGTGGAAGCGCGACCTGAATGAAATTCCTAATCTGACCATGACCGTAAGTCACTATTTATTTTTGATTGAGCAAATAGGCATGAAGAAATCAGTAAAAGCGGTGTTGAGCCAGGATAATCCGCTGATGAAAATCACCATAGACAATATGAAAAAATAAGACATGGAGCAATTCATTAAAATAAACCCGATCGATAATGTAGTAATTGCACTTAAGGATTTCAGTGCAGGCGAAAGCATTAACGTAGATGGAATAGCAATTATAATTAACGAAGATGTGCCGCGCGGCCATAAAATATCGCTGAGAGTAATAAAACAGGGCGAGGATATTGTGAAATATGGTGCGCCCATTGGTCATGCGCTGAACAACATTACTGCCGGAAGCCACATTCATGTGCACAACCTAAAAACCAATCTGGCAGGCACAATTAAATATTGTTTTGACCAGAAGCTGAACGAGCTTACCCACAAAAACCGAGGGCTAACCTTTAACGGTTTCAAAAGGAAAAACGGGAAAACGGGTATCAGAAACGAACTTTGGATAGTACCTACAGTTGGCTGTGTGAATGGTCAGGCACAAATGATTATCGACCGTTTTAAACATGAAGTTGCCCCGACCGACATTGATGCCATTGAGGTTTTTAAACACAGTTATGGATGCTCGCAGCTGGGCGACGACCACGTAAACACTCAAAAAGCACTAGCCGATGTGATTAATCATCCCAATTCTGGCGGTGTATTGGTAATGGGTCTGGGTTGTGAGAACAACCAGATTGACCAGCTAAAAGAACAAATTGGCGATTACAATCCTGAACGCGTTAAATTCATGGTAGCGCAGGAAGTGGAAGACGAAATAGAGGCCGGCCTTGAGTTGCTGAAAGAATTATATGAAGCGATGCGTAACGATAAACGTGAGTCGCTGCCATTATCCGAGCTTAAAATTGGGTTAAAATGCGGGGGCTCCGATGGTTTTTCGGGCATAACAGCAAATCCGCTTGTTGGTGTTTTTTCCGATTTCCTTGTAGCACAAGGCGGCACAACCATACTCACCGAAGTGCCCGAAATGTTTGGCGCCGAAACACAACTAATGGAGCGTGCTGAAAACAACGAAGTGTTTGAAAAAACGGTAAGCCTGATAAATGATTTTAAGAATTATTACCTGAAAAACGAATTGCCGGTTTATGAAAACCCATCGCCGGGGAATAAAAAGGGCGGTATTACTACACTTGAAGATAAATCGCTGGGATGCACACAAAAAGGTGGTACCGCAACAGTTGTAGATGTTTTGAGATATGCCGAACCGCTGAAGAAAAACGGGCTTAACCTGCTGTCGGCACCGGGCAACGATCTGGTTGCTGCATCGGCACTGGGTTTTAGCGGTTGCCAAATGGTGTTATTCACCACCGGGCGCGGCACACCGTTCGGCAGTTTTGTGCCAACCATGAAAATTTCAACCAACAGCGATTTGTACAATCGCAAACGCAACTGGATAGATTTTAATGCCGGCAACCTGGTTGAAGGCAAAACCATGGATGATGTGCTGGAAGAATTCATTGAGTTTATAATTAAAACAGCCAACGGAGAAAAGCTAAACCACGAGAAAACCGGCTTTAAGGAAATTGCAATATTTAAAACAGGGGTGACGCTTTAAACCACCCATAATATCAGAGCATACTCCAGCGCAAGTCTGAAACTTTTCCAAAGGAGGAAACGTAATGGAGCATGCTCTGGTTGTTTGTTGTTTGGCTCAAGAACTGATAAAACATTCTCATAAAAGTGTAACCCTCAATATAACCGACCGAACAACTTTTTTTATACCTTTACGGTATGAGACTTACAGCATACCAAACGGAAACAATAAAAGAATTGTCTAAAAAACATTTTGGGGCACAAACCATTGTATGCCTGTTTGGATCAAGAACTGACGATAATAAAAAAGGAGGTGACATTGATCTATTAATTGAAAACAACGATCAAACAAATTTCACAATCGAAAAAAAAGCACACTTTCTTGCCGAACTAAAAACAAAAATTGGCGATCAACATATTGATGTCGTTTTCGATAACAATAACACCCGGCAAAAGAAAAATTTTTTTCGCTCGGCCACCCACCACAAAGCAGAATTATAAAGCTAATATTTTTGAGCCATGGAAAAATGGGAATTAAATGACAGACTGTTTGAAGCAACACAACTTTGTTCGATACACAACGAACGAATGACATTCGCTCATACAAAAATTAAGAATCATTTTCCGCTCAACATTAATAATTACTCAAACCTGAAACCTGAGGAGTTAAGTTTCTTCGACCAGCTTATTTTTCGTTTCTCAAAAATGCAAGATAGCATGGGGAGTAAATTATTCCCCGCAATACTGGAAAATCTGGGAGAGGAAGCGAAAGGCATACCCTTTATCGATCAATTATCCAAACTTGAAGAACTCAACATTATCCCAAATGCTAACGACTGGATTCTACTTCGTGAAACAAGAAACATCGTAACACACGAATACCCGTTCATTACTGATGAGGTAATTCAGGGGCTCAACCTTTTAAACGAACATTTTTTTCTTCTTACCGAAATATGGGGAAAAGTAAAAGAATTCATCACGACACGTTACGGATATAATAGCCAGTAAATCCAGTTGAAAAACAAACGGATATCCCCTTCAATATTAAATATCACAGCTCCTATACATAAAAATGCATATAAAACCACCAAATTAGCGTACATTGCGCTTCACAAATATGAGACAAAAAAGATGTCTCGCTTACAAAAATATATGACATTTAACGATTTAGAATTAATTGAGCCTATTAAAAAGGCTATTAAAAACGAAGGATACACTACTCCTACCCCAATTCAAGAAAAAGCCATTCCAATTTTACTTAACAAGCGCGACCTGATGGGTTGCGCACAAACCGGCACCGGAAAGACGGCTGCTTTTTCTATTCCTGTTTTACAGCTTTTACACGAAAGCGCATCCCATGTTAAAGGCAAAAAAAACATCAAAGCACTGATAGTTACCCCCACCAGGGAACTGGCCATACAAATTGACAATAGCATTTCGGATTACGGAAAATATACAGGCTTAAGCCATACTGTTGTTTTTGGTGGTGTTTCTCAACACGCGCAAACACAAGCCTTAAGAAGAGGTGTTGACATACTGACAGCAACTCCCGGTCGTTTACTCGACCTTATCAATCAGGGATTTATAAAACTGAATTCGATTGAATATTTTGTGCTCGACGAAGCAGACCGCATGCTCGACATGGGTTTTCTGAATGATGTTAAGAAAATCATCAAACTACTGCCCAAAAAGCGCCAGTCACTGTTTTTCTCAGCAACCATGCCCTTATCGATTGTTGATTTGGCAAACTCAATACTGGACAATCCCGAACATGTTTCGATAACACCAGAAACAACCACAGCCGAAACAGTTGAACAATCGCTGTACCATGTAAGTAAAGACAATAAGCGCAATCTGCTGCTGGACTTACTGGATGACGAAAGCATCAACTCTGCTCTAATTTTTACACGCACAAAATACGGTGCCGATAAGTTAGCGAAGTTACTGAACAAGAAGGGAATAAAAACAGAGGCACTGCATTCGAACAAGTCACAAATGGCACGCCAGAAAGCCTTGAAGAATTTCAAAACCCAATACACCAAAGTGCTTGTGGCAACCGATATTGCAGCCCGCGGTATTGATGTTGACGACTTGTCGTGTGTTATCAACTTTGAAATACCAAATATTGCTGAAACCTACGTACACCGTATTGGTCGTACCGGACGCGCAGGTGCTGCGGGCCGCGCCATTTCGCTGTGCGATACCGATGAACTACCTTACATCAGGGATATACAAAAACTTATTTCGATGAGAATTGATGTAGTGAAAGAACATCCTTTTCATTTGGAAAGCAGCTCCAGTGACTTTAAAAAAGAATCAAACAAACCTAGAAGTAGCAATCAACGAAAGAAGAAAAGCCAATACAGAGGTAAACGACAATATCAGTCATCAAAACGATAAACAGCACTAGGCTACCGCTCCAATCCCCGGCCAGTGCTCTGTTGTTCGGCAAATAAGTCAATAGTTGATTAAGTCATTGATCATTGGTGGAATTCGCCGTTTCGCAAGTTAAAAGCGTTAATAGGATTGCCCTTTTTCAAAGGGCGTTTCGGATTATTTTGGTTACAAAAAAGTTCAACCCTTGCTGGGCTGTGGTACGCTTGGAAGTCTTTCCCGTGGGCTTATGCTTCGTCAGGCTCAGCATCACCTACAGTTATTGAGATATAGCAACCATGGCCGGAAAGGAAATTGCAGCCCACCACAGCAAAGGGAAATTTGAAACTTATAATTTGAAATTTCTTTATTCTTCTCCATGAAATTCCGGTGCATGGATGGCTGGTATTTTTTACATCTATACCCTTTTCTGATATTTCGAAATGGCCAGAACCAGCATGGTTAGCCCAAATAAAACAGCAAAAAGAAAATGATAAGCCAGGTCGGAAAAGCCAGAACCTTTCAGCAAGACCAT
>JAQICD010000081.1 GCA_027858715.1 Prolixibacteraceae bacterium | reverse complement strand
GAATCTCAGATTCGAACTGAGGACCCCGAGATTACAAATCACGTGCTCTGACCAACTGAGCTAATTCGGCAGGTGGGTAAGCGACCTGTGTCGCACCGCTCAACCGCCTATCCTTGCTGCCTTCCGACCCTGGGGAGTTTCAGCAGGAGCTGGTCGCACAGGACTTACCCGGCGACAAAAGTAGAAAATTTTACTTTACCTCAAAACATTTTTCAACTCTTTGATGAATATTTTTAGCGAGGCCTTTTCAACGGGTTAAATCTTAAATAAATACATCAAAAAATTTATCTTTGCATTAATAGGCTGTTTGAGTTTTTTTATGCTTCGGGACGTTTTTGTGTCTTGAGACCTAATTAAAAACCTAAATGATGGATAAAAGTAAAAGTATATTTTGGAATAGTGCTATGACATGGGGGCTCTACATTGGGTTCGTTTCTGTGCTGTTTGCTTCGGTTTTATATATTACCGATAATTTTTATGTGACATTTCGATCGTGGGTCGATACTGCAATTTATTTAGTTGGTATCGTGCTTTGTGCGCATGCATTTAAAGCTAAAACGCCAGAAGGAGAACCTTTTCCCTACAGCAGGGCTTTGGGGCTGGGTATTGCTACTTCCTTTTTTGCGTCAATTATAGTGGGGCTTTTCTACTTTGTGCTTTACCGTTATGTCGATCCTTTTTTGATTGATGAAATTGCCTTAAATGTTGAAGAGTTATTAATTGAGTCGGGCTTTTCTGATCAAATGATAGAGCAACAGATGTCGATGCGGAGCATGATGTTTAATCCACCATCTATGGCTATACAGCACATGTTTAATGCTGTATTTACCGGTTTACTTATTTCATTAATCACCTCCATATTTATCAGTGTGAAGTCTGCCGAAGGTTTTGCCGAAGCTATGAGTGAAATTGATGATGAAAACAAGTAATTAACCTTATATTTGTTGCCTTCTGGTTATTTGAACTAAAATAGAAAAATGGATTTATCAATCGTTATTCCTCTGTTGAACGAAGAAGAATCGTTGCCCGAACTGACCGGCTGGATTCAAAAGGTGATGGATGAAAATAGATTCACTTATGAAATTATTTTCATTGATGACGGTAGTCGTGATGATTCCTGGCGTGTAATTCAGGAACTTTGTGGGCAGAATAAACAGGTAAAGGCAATACGCTTTCAACGAAATTATGGAAAATCGCCGGCCTTGCACGTTGGTTTTCAAAAAGCTCAAGGGGATATAGTGATAACCATGGATGCTGATTTGCAGGATAATCCTGAGGAAATCCCCGAGATGAAACGCATGATAGATGAAGATGGTTTTGATCTGGTTTCCGGATGGAAGAAGGTGCGTCACGATCCTGTATTGTCGAAAAACCTGCCGAGTAAATTTTACAACTTGACAGTAAGGCGTATGACCCGTATTAAGCTTCATGATATGAATTGCGGGTTGAAGGCATATAAAAAGCAAGTTGTGAAAAGTATCGAAGTTTATGGCGATATGCACCGGTTTATTCCTGTATTAGCAAAATGGGCCGGATTTAAAAGTATTGGCGAAAAAGTAGTTAAACACCAGGAACGGAAATATGGGGAAACAAAATTTGGGTTGAACCGCTTTATTCGCGGACCACTTGACCTTATCTCCGTGATGTTTATTTCAAAGTTCGGAAAGCGGCCCATGCATTTCTTTGGTGTTTTTGGGACAGTAATGTTTATTGTTGGCTTTTTTGCTGCCTTATGGGTTGGGATTCAAAAATTATATGCCCTACAACATAGCATACACGCTCGGCTTATTAGCGATAATCCTTATTTTTATATCGCTTTAACAGCCATGATAATTGGTTCGCAGTTTTTCCTTGCCGGGTTTATAGCTGATCTTGTATCACGAAACTCAGCCGACAGAAACAATTATCAAATAGCAGAAGAAACCAATACAAATAACTAAATCAATAAGAACAAAAAAAGGGACATGCTTTTGTGTGTCCCTTTTTTGAGCTTATTATAGCACATTGA
>JAQICD010000076.1 GCA_027858715.1 Prolixibacteraceae bacterium | reverse complement strand
AAGAAATGGAAGATAATCGGCATGATACACCAGGAAAGAATATTTCATCATGGGTACAATCATAATTCCACCTCCTGTTGTTGACGGGTTTTAACAATTTTCTGTGCCGACTTCGAGAGGTTCTCTTTGTCTTCAAGAAAGCGTTTAATTTTACGCATCGCATCTTCGAAACCCGGAATCTGAACTTTTTCGTAAAGGTTAACTTTTTGAGTTGTTTTTTTACGGGCATGTTCCAGCAATTCCATTTTCCGAATCCATATTTCCTGTTCGATTCCCAAGCGTGCAAGGGTTGTCAGAATATCAATTCCATCGGGAAACCAAACCGGGCTGGTAAAGGGATTATAAGGAGCAATAGCAAATTCGATATCGTCGATCACAGGTGTAAGTACGCCGGCTAACTTTTTAACCGATAGCTTTACATCTTTAATTTTCACCAACGAAGCATCAAATTCACACCAGAGTTTCATCATCTGATCATACTTCTCAAGTTCTTTCTCCAGTTCTTTACCGATCTCGGCAGCTTTATCCTTGGCACGTCTCACTTCACTCCGCAATGCCGATTCTTTATTTTTAAGTGTTGGCAATGCCTTTTCCCGAACCTTCAACTGTTTGCCGAGATTCTGAAGCGAAGTTTTATTATATTGAAATTTTATGGCCATGTTTTAAGCTTCTACTTTTTCCAGTGTTTATCTACAAATTCTTGTTTAATGCGCACTTCGGCTTTTGTGAAATACTTCGCGAATAAGTCCCAGGCAATATCGAGCATCGTGTCTGTATCTAAATTTACATCGATAGCCAACAATTGTTCGGAATATTCTTTTGCAAAATCGAGCGTACGCTCATCGTAATCTGTTAAGTCGAATCCGTTTTCGAGCTTGGTGCGTGCGCTGGCGGCATCGGCATACAAACGAACAGCGGCGTTCATCACTTGTGGATGATCGGAACGTGTTTGAGTTCCGATTACAAGCTGCTTCAGTCGCGATAACGAACGGAACGGGTCAACAATAACTTTACCAATTTCAGTATCACGACGCAGGAACAACTGACCTTCAGTAATGTAACCTGTATTGTCGGGAATCGCGTGTGTAATATCGCCACCCGACAAGGTAGTAACAGCTACAATAGTAATTGAACCACCCGAAGGAAATTGTACCGCTTTCTCATATATACGTGCAAGGTCAGAATAAAGCGACCCAGGCATACTGTCTTTCGAAGGTATCTGGTCCATACGGTTCGATACAATACTTAAAGCATCGGCAAAAAGTGTCATGTCGGTGAGTAGTACCAGTACATTCTGATTGTGATCCACTGCAAAATATTCGGCAGCTGTAAGTGCCATGTCGGGTACCAGCAAACGCTCTACCGGCGGGTCCTCGGTTGTATTTACAAAACATACAATTCGGTCGAGTGCACCGGCATTTTCGAATACATTTTTAAAATACAGGTAATCGTCGTTGGTAAGCCCCATGCCACCAAGTATAATTTTATCGGCCTTGGCACGAAGTGCTACACTTGCCATAACTTGATTGTAAGGCTGATCGGGGTCGGCAAAGAAAGGTATCTTCTGACCACTCACCAAACTGTTATTCAGGTCGATACCTGCAATACCCGTTGCAATAAACTGCGATGGTTGTTTACGCCTTACCGGGTTTACCGAAGGGCTACCTGTATCACGAATTTCTCCCTCAACATCAGGACCTCCGTCGATAGGATCGCCATACGCGTTGAAGAATCGTCCGCCAAGATCTTCACTAACTTTCAACTGTGGTGGTCGTCCCATAAAGGTAACTTCAGCATTGGTTGGAATGCCTTCTGTTCCTGCAAAAACCTGCAAGGTAACCTGGTCGCCCATGAGTTTCACCACCTGGGCTTTCCGCCCATGTACCAAAGCCATTTCGTCGTAACCAACATCAGCCGCTTTAAGCGATACCGTGGCTTTGGTAATGTTAGTTAATTTGGTATATATTTTTTGAAATGCCTGACTTTCCATCATTCAATTTTTTATTGGTAAAACAATTACTTCATCTTTGTCTTCATCAACTCCTGAATTTCAGACTCATACTTTTTGAATTCATCAGATTCAAACTCTGAATAATTCATTTGTTTGTAGAGGTTAATAATTTCTTTGAAAAATGTACTTACCCCTTCAAACTCTTTAAATTCAAACTCAGAATCGGCAACATCCAACACACTCAACAACATATATTTCTGACGTTCGAGTGAGGTTGTAGCATCAATTTTATCAAAAGCATCCTGCTGAAGAATAACAAAGTCAATCAATTCTGATTTCCAAAAACGATCGTGAAAAGCAATGGGCACACCATCGTCACCCAAAATATTGATTTGCTCCATGGCCTCCTTACCCCTGAGTAAAATATCCCTGGCTTTTAACACGTTTCCAAGCCATTCATCACCCTGGTTTTCAGCCAGATTTTTCTGTACCTCGGGATATTCAAGATATTTCGAGTAACTATCAATCGGGTCGATAGCCGGGTAACGCTTACTGTCAGCCCTGTCCTGCGATAGTCCGTAAAAACAGCGGGCTGCTTTACGCGTACTTTCGGTTACAGGCTCCTTTAGGTTACCACCTGCAGGCGAAACCGTACCAATGAAGGAAATAGAGCCGGTTGCATCTTTTTCATTCAGATAAACAAAACCTGCACGTGAATAGAAGTTTGATATTACGGCTGATAAGTCCATCGGGTAAGCATCAGGCCCCGGAAGTTCTTCCAAACGGTTCGACATCTCACGCAAGGCTTGTGCCCAACGCGAAGTAGAGTCGGCCATCAGCAACACTTTCAAGCCCATCGAACGATAATATTCACCGAGGGTCATGGCCGTGTAAACAGATGCTTCACGTGCCGCAACAGGCATATTCGATGTATTGGCAATAATGGTTGTACGTTCAATTAGCTTTCGTCCGGTACGAGGGTCTTCAAGTTCAGGAAATTCAGTAAAAATCTCCACAACCTCGTTCGCACGTTCACCACAAGCTGCAATAATTACAACATCAGCTTCTGCTTGTTTCGATATGGCGTGCTGCAATACAGTTTTACCTGTACCGAATGCACCCGGAATAAAACCGGTACCCCCTTCGGTAATAGGGTTCAGCGTGTCGATACACCGAACACCTGTTTCAAGTAATCTGAATGGGCGCGGTTTATGTTTAAAGGCTTTAATCGGGACTTTCACCGGCCACTTCTGAACCATTGTCAACGACGTTTCGTTACCTTCTTCGTCCTCAACCACAGCAACCGTATCATCAACGGTATATTCACCTTTTTCAACAATTTTTTTAACTGTATAACGGCCTTCCATTTTAAAAGGCACCATTATTTTATGCGGAATGCTGTTTTCCATTACCTCGCCAAGCCAGCTACCTGCGGTAACACGATCACCTTTAGCGGCAATTGGCTTGAAATCCCATTTTACCTCACGGTTAAGTGGGTCGGTATATTCGCCACGGGTTAAGAAAACACCCTCCATTTTATCGAGGTCGTTTTGCAAACCATCGTAGTTTCTCGATAAAATACCGGGACCAAGGGTTACCTCAAGCATGTGCTTTTCAAATTCAACTTTTGAACCAATACGTACCCCCCGTGTACTTTCGAAAACCTGGATATAGACGTTAACACCCACAACCTTAATAACCTCGGCCATCAGCCTTTCTTTTCCGTGCACGATGAAACCTATTTCGTTTTGTGACACCGGACCATCTACTTCAACAATTACCAGGTTTGAAACAATCCCGACAACTTTGCCTGTAGTTTTATTATTTTTTTCCATACGCTAATGTAAATTCTTCTGGAAACTGAAATTCAGACTGTAAGTCTTCCAGTAATTGGTTAAACATTTCACGACCTTTTTCTTTATCGAGTTGTAACCATCGTTCAACCATGATTAGTTTCTGAATAAAGGCAAGTACTTTCTCAATTGTGAAATAATTAAAAAAGGTCATTTCATCTAAATATTGCCACTTATGAATATCGATTTTGAATTCACGTTCTAATAAATTATCGTTTTCAAAAATCTGTATCAACTGTTCAATATCATCTATTTCGTTACCCAGACCAAAGTCGCGCGAACGACGTTTTTTTAATGCAGAAGTAACCTCATCGTGGCCAATAAGCTTATCTTCAATGTCTATTTTGTATTTCCGTCCATTTAATGCTGTCATTAAATTACCGATATTCAATTCGTAACGGGCAAATTCCTGCATAAAAGCATTGGGCAGATTCTCAAGATAATTGTAATAGCTTTCATTGAGCTTTCTTTCTGCTTCATAATAACTTTCAACACAGTTGTGTTCTCCATGGATACATTCAAGAAAATCGGCAAAATACTCCGGAACTTCTTCAATGTCGGCTATTTCGTAGTTCTTTTTATCCTTGAATTTTTCCATTCGTTCAAGTGGATAATTGCCTCTTTTGTCAAATTCTTTTTCAGTATTGAAAAACAAATTCAGCAAATTATTATGATCGAAGGGCATATAAAGAAGTTCAACGAGATCATAGTCAGACGAGCTAACCTC
>JAQICD010000120.1 GCA_027858715.1 Prolixibacteraceae bacterium | reverse complement strand
TTTACCGATATTACCCCGCCGCTGTTGGGCGAAGGGGTGTCCGATGGTGGCACAAATTTTACCGATTATCATATTACCGAGCTCGATACCACCCATGTTAATGCCGTGGGCGATTGCCTGTATCGCTTCCAAAACCTCGCACCACCGCTTATGGTTGACGATTGCCGCGATCGTATTGCCAATTACTCGTGCTCCATTTTTGCCGATTCAACGTTTAATACCCCCATTGCACACTCGGCCAATGGTAAAACAAATGCTGCAGGTATTTATCCCATCGATACAACTTATGTGCGTTGGACGGCTACCGATTACTCGGGCAATACAAGTGTTGGCTGGCACATGGTTATTGTTCGCGACAACGAGGCACCACGCTTTTATGTGAGTCCGTCGCCCGAGCCTTACACCACAAACAACGGCTGTACCTATTTGTTTGGTGCTGCCGATACCACGGCCAACGCTTACGCAACCGACAATTGCGATGCCGTTGTAATACATACGGCAAAAATATATTTTGGCTACAACGAGGATAGCGAAGCTTACGACTCGCTCCAAACCGGCCTTTCGGCCATCGGTGGCGTACCCTTCCCCATTGATACCTCCAAAGTGGTATGGATAGCTGAAGATACTAAGGGCAATAAAGATTCGGTCGATTTTCTTATCCGTGTACGCGATGCTGAACCGCCTATAGTGGATGATCCTTTGCTTGGTATTGAGGTGTTTAACGATGACAGCCTGTGTTCGGCCAACATCAATGGCAGCAACCAGCTCGATATACACGACTCGCTGCTTAGCGACAACTGTACTCCGTCCGACGAGTTAATCGTGGTACTACGCAACCGCAGCGACCGGCTCGATAACGATGAACCTTTTGAAGTAGGAATGACAGAACTGACCTGGCGCGTAACCGATGCATCGGGCAATAGCGTGAACAATGTTACACAAATTGTAACGGTAACCGATACCCTGAATCCCTGGTTCGAAGTAAACGATATTGATTTACAGGATGATTCAATTACGTATTGCCAAAAGGCACAATACCGCCTGGCTATACCCGAACCTTACGACAACTGTGGTGTCGATACCATGTACTGGAGCGTTGAAAACGATGGAGGTGATTCTTATGAAGCATCGGGTAAAGTTGGCAGACCAAACTTTAACCCCAATGGTGGGTTTACCGAAATAATCCCCGAACTGCCGGCGGACTCGGTAAATGGTTCAGATTATACGGTAACCTGGAAATTATTGGATATTAATACCAACGAGAGTATTGAGTATTCGTACACCCTCCATGTCGAAATTCAACCGTATTACGACGATATTCAAGCTGTAGAATCGTCGTGTGCTAACGATGGTACGATTACGGTAACGACAACCTCGGGTGATTTTCGTTACGAACCCAACCGCGATGTGGAATTCTCCATCGATGGCTGGCAAACCTCGCAAAGTACAGCCGATTATACGGGAACTTTTGAACAGAAGCTTGCACAGGCTGCACAGTTTACCGGCCTGTCGAGCAACACCTACGATGTGTATATGCGGGTTAACGGCTGCGACGCACCGGTAGTAAAGTCCGCAACCATTGAGCAGCCCGAGGAATATGTGATAACATTAAGCAAAACCGACCCGTATTGTTACGAAGAGCAAACCGGAGAAATTACCCTGTCGATGACCGGCGGTGCCCCCGGACAAATTCATTTTACCGATGGTACACAAAGTGTTTCGGCAGGCCATTACGAGCTGCTCGACTCAATTAACAACGAGGGACTTGGTGCTGTCCAGGCATGGGTGTATATCGAATCGCTAGCCGATGGAGCTAATATTGTTTCAAAAGGAACTGAATATTCTTTAAAAATTGCCGTAGATAGTACCATCCAATTAAATGTGGGAGGTGCTTCTGTTAGAACTGATTTTGTACCCGTAATGCAACGCTGGTATTATATAGTGGGTACCTGGGATGTTGATGCCGGAACAATGAATATTTATGCCGATGGGCTAGTGTCTAACGGTGCTACTTCTGGTTCATTGTCTGACATTTCAACAAGCACTAATGGTATTACCGTTGGTGGTAATGGGTTCAAGGGCATTGTGCGCGACCTGAGCATCTGGAGCCTTTTATCGGATGGTGCTGTGCCTAATGCTAAAATACCAAGCACTGCAACCGATTTACTGGGCTTATGGTACATGAACGAGGGGGAAGACGATGCAATAAACAGTCTTACCAACAATGCTTCGGCTGAAAATATTACAGTAACCCCCGCTTCCTTGTGGGAATCTACTTTACCACAACCGGGTACTTATACCTGGTCGAAGGCCGGCGGCCTGCCCGAAGCAACGTTTAATACCACTACCGATTCCATTTCGATGGCCGGGCTCGGTATAGGTGAATACACGTACGAATTTCAGGATTGCTACGATTGTCCGATTACGCCTTTAACCGGCAGCATAACCCTGCGGGGTACCGACATGACCCCGCCCGAAATATCATCGATGGACAGCCTTATCCGCTACACCGATAATGAGTGTTTATTTACGGCACTGGGTTCTGATACCGAATTGTGGCCAACCATTACTGATAGCTGCGATTGCAATTTCACAACTGAATGGAAGTTGGGTGGTATGACCTTCCCGCACAGCGATTCAATTGACGTACAGCTTATGTTGGGGCAAAACAGGGTTGAAGTAAGTACCTTGCAAAACCTTAATATTACATCAACCCTGTCGTATTACATTACCGTGCGCGACTCCACACCCCCGGTGCCGGAGGTGCAAGACGTCGAAGATATTAGCCTGAGCAACGATTTATATGCTGGCGAGGTGTATTACGATGCGCTTGGATTTAACCTGGCCAGCGAGGATAACTGTACCAACAGCGACGACCTTATCTTCCAGATTAAACGAAACGAAGAAGATGAGTATGGCGATGAAGTACGTTTTACCTGCGACGATGTGGGCGACTCGGTACAAATATTTTTCAGGGCCATCGACGAGTCGGGGAATATAGCCGAAACATCTGCTGCCCGTATGATGGTGAAAGATGATCATGCTCCCCGCTTTTTATATGCCGGGGCAGTTCGTACATTTACCGAGTGCGCTCTTTGGCCTGAATCGGGCGGTGTTCCGGCTTATAACGATGATATACCGGCAAATACCATTGTGCTCGACTCAACCGACTACGGCGATAACTGTGCCATCGACTCCATTATGTATAAACTCGATTATTATGGCGATGGAACAAGCATTATTGATGCATATTCAACCGATTGGATAAAATGCGACGATAATGCCGGTGAAATTGATACTGATGTTGGGCCTGGAAATAATTTTTACGAGGGGATTACCCGGGTGTATTATAGATTATACGATAGTCATGGGAATGAATCACCTTCCAAATGGATGTTTACCGTTGATATTATTCCACAGCCCGAACCAAGTATAATTGAGGGAACAGATGGCAATTAAAATGAAAAGACAATGATGAATACAATAAAATATACTGCAATACTGTTTATCCTTCTCCTTTTTACGGGGGTAGGGGCACACGCACAATTAACCTACGAAATTGGGGGCGATAGTGTGCCTTTATACCAATCGACACATACCTACCGGGTACAAATGTCGAACACCCTTAACGAAAGTTATTGGAACTTGTACGAGGGTACTTTAACAGTTGCACAGGTACAAAGTGGCGACTATACGCCCCTGGTAGCCAAAACCGATTACAGTGTCGAAATTGAGAATGCCGGGGTATATGCTACCATTACCATTCGTTTTTTGGCACCGGGTGCTGCAGCTGCAAACCCAATAGCCTACGATAATGGTTCTGAAAGTGGGCGTTATACCCTTACCTACCGCGAAACAACAGTAGATGATTTTAAATGTTTTGCAAACGAGGTATTCCATATTCACGTTATGCCCCCCATCGATATCGATATAGCCCACCAGGGCGACCAATACCGCTGCCAGGATGAAAGTGATGTTTATAAAACAAACATAGAATCGGTATCCGAAGCCGTTTACACGGTTTACATTGAATACCCCGATACGCTTACCACTGGTTCTACCGGGTATAGTGGTACATGGGAATTTTATCTCAATGTAAGTACACAGGGAGAAATTTCAGGGCAAAACACAACGATTGCTGATGTTGTTCCAAATACTACCGGAGTATATATTACAAATGTTACAGGAATTGATACCAGAACTTATGGTGGTAAGTTTGAAGTAACCGATGCTGACGTACATGAAATACAATTTACGGTATCGTATAACGATGTACTGGGGGTAACCCAGGAAATTACGGTAGGGCTTACCGGTATTAGTGGTAAGTTTAACGAGGTAGATGCCGATGAAATATTTGGGGGCGAAGGTAACCAGATAAAACACACCATATATGCCATGCCCGCGGTAGGCGTATTAACCGCGTTGAATTAACCCCCTGCCCCCATCGAGGGGGGATGAATGGAAAAGAAAACCCCCTAACCCCCTAAAGGGGGGATGAATAGGGAAAGAAGAAGTTAGAATTATAAAAGAAAGTGTAACAAAAAATAGAAACAGATGAACAACATAGCCCGTGACAGAAAAGTTAAGTCAAGTCCCCTTCAGGTGCTCCTTGAGCTTGTCCCGAGAATTGGGAGGATTTAGGGGTAAAAAGCCCCAACGGGGCGCAAGCAACAGCACAGGGCGCAGCCCGGTGTGAAAATGAATAAAAGATAGAAAATATAGCCCTGAAAGGGCGTAAGCAAAATAGTAATAAAAAAAGGACTTGAAATAAATTTGGAAGAACGCTCAGCGATAGGAATATGAATAACCCCCACTTTTAAGTGGGGGTGGTAACAAACTCCTTTCCGCTAGCCGGCTTTAGCCGAATAGAAACAAATACCCCCTAACCCCCTAAAGATAGGGGGGGATGGATAGGTAAAGAAGAAATTAGAATGATAAAAGATATTGCAAGTAAAATAGAAACAGAATAAAAAGAATAACCCGTAACAACGAAGCGAGCCTCCCGATGAACATCGGGGCTGGGGGGTTAATGACAAATGACAAATAGGGTAAAACACATAGTAAAACTTTTAATCTTTCTAACAACAGTATTGTTGTTAGCCGGATCGCGCTATGCCTATGCCCAGGAAAATACCGGTTCTAATCCTTATCTTGAATCAGAACATGCTTATGCCGTGAATATTGGTAAAGCAGCCAATGCCAAACGCTGGGTGGTAACTGATAAAGATGGAGGTAATCCGAATACTCCATATACAATTACAACATTAAACGAAGACACTTTCGACTGGTTCGATATTGAACCGGCTACAACGAATGGCACAAATGAAATTGTAACCATTTTCTTCGATCGTGATATTTTTGCCCCCGGTGGCTCTTTAATTGGTACATGGTATTTGCAATATTT
>JAQICD010000067.1 GCA_027858715.1 Prolixibacteraceae bacterium | reverse complement strand
CTAAAAAGTATTGAAAATACACAAGTAAAAGGATATCTTTGTTTGAGTAATTATTGAATAAATCATGACTATAAACAGAACCATAACAGATTCAGTAAAAAAATCATTACTCAACGATGAAAAAGTTGTAATAATCTATGGTGCACGTCAAACAGGCAAAACCACCATAGCTAATAATATTCTTAACTCAATCAGTGGCAAAATACTAAGGGTTAATGCCGATAAAGAAAAATATATTGAACTGTTATCATCGCGCGATTATTCCCGAATGCAACTACTTATCGAAGGATATGACGTTCTATTTATTGATGAGGCTCAACGAATACCTGACCTCGGAATCAATCTGAAGATTATTCACGACAATAACCCACAATTAAAAATTCTGGTTACAGGCTCATCATCTTTCGATATTGCCAATACTGTAAATGAACCGTTAACAGGCAGAACATCTACTTATAAACTACATCCGATTTCGTTACATGAGTTAAAAGATAAGAACTCAGTTTTTGAACTTCAAAATCGCCTGGAAGAGTTCATGACTTACGGTTTGTACCCTACCCTTTTAAAATATAAAAATGCCAACGATAAAGAAAAATATATTATAGAGTTGAGTAATTCTTATCTCTACAAAGATATTTTAGAATTATCAAACATTCGAAACTCTTCACAAATAAATAAATTACTTAAACTTCTGGCTTTTCAAATTGGTTCTGAAGTTTCAATTAACGAACTTGCTCAAAATCTTGGAATGAGCCAGGAAACCGTAAACAACTACATCGATTTATTGGAGAAATCGTTTATTGTTTTTCGTTTGAGCGGTTTTAGCAAAAATTTACGAAAAGAAATTACGAAACGCGATAAAATAATGTTCTGGGATCTTGGTGTCCGCAATTGCATTATTAATAATTTCGCGCCTCTTGACATGCGAAACGATTTAGGTGCCATGTGGGAAAATTTCATTATTGCTGAAAGAATTAAATATCTTTCAAATATAAATATGAACGTATCGTCCTATTTTTGGCGAACTTATACCGGCGCAGAAGTAGATTATATTGAAGAAAAAAATGGCATTCTCACAGCTTTTGAAATCAAATATAAAAAAGCACGAAAAAAAGCACCTCAAACATGGATTGACAACTATGGCAATAATTTTCATTGCATTACCCACTATAATTTTTGGGAATACATTATGAAATAAACCGCATTCATATATAAAACCTACAACCAATGAAATCATCAATTTTATTTATTATAGCATTTTCATTTTTGTTTATCTGGAATTCATGCAATTCCGATGATAATTTCGTCCCAAACACATCAGAACAAATTCACTACATGGGACGAATTGCCCATACCGACTCTTTGTCGTCGTTTTATTGGTCGGGCACATCGGCTCAAATCAATTTTGATGGCACAGGCGTAAAAGCTTTAATCAACGATGAAAATGGCAAAAACTACTATAATGTGATTATTGATGGTGATAGTGTTGTGATGTTACGGACGAATAGCGGTAAAAAATTTTACGCGCTGGCCGAAAACCTATCGGACGGCAAACACTCTGTCCAACTGTTTAAACGCACTGAATATGATCAGGGTA
Organism: Prolixibacteraceae bacterium; assembly: GCA_027858715.1. GTDB lineage: Bacteria > Bacteroidota > Bacteroidia > Bacteroidales > Prolixibacteraceae > Roseimarinus. The sequence goes on along the minus strand of JAQICD010000067.1, from coordinate 443 downwards.
AAACCGATTTTTACGGTTTTGAACTAAACGACGATGCCAAACTCCTTCCTTCTGATCCAATCAGCGATAAAAAAATTGAATTCTACGGAAATTCAATAACCTGCGGGTACGCGGTTGAAGATTTTTCGGGCAAAGACCGGCCAGACAGTATTTACACAAATAACTACCTGAGCTATGCTGCCATTACAGCCCGTCATTACAATGCCGAATACCAATGCATATCGAAAAGCGGCATAGGCATTACAGTTAGCTGGTTTCCATACATTATGCCCGATATTTACGAACAGCTCATCCCGCTTAACGAAGAAAGCAACTGGGATTTTTCGCAGTACACCCCCGATTTAGTGGTTATCCACCTGCTGCAAAACGATTCGTGGCTGGTAAACAGCCCCGATCACCCTTCGTTCAAAAAATATTTCGGAACCGAAAAACCTTCCGAAGAA
>JAQICD010000052.1 GCA_027858715.1 Prolixibacteraceae bacterium | reverse complement strand
TCCTTATATACAGGACGGCTGAAAAAATATATCCAAATCGGGAAATTATTAACCAACCTGCCAAAAAACAATCCCGTTAGGGATTCAATGTGGGTAGAAAAGATGAACCCTTACAAACGTTAGTCCTGTAGGGACGGGATATGTATTTTGTGATTGCGCCAATATAATATTGCACCTACGGCGCAAAGGGTGACGGTGGGGTGAACCTGTTTTCTACCCACAGGCTATGCCTAACGGCATAAGCACAGGGTTTGCGAGCAAGGTTGTTGTGAAAATGGCAAAAGGACAAGTCTATTGTCTTGTGTCTGAAATCTAACAATCTATTTTAATGTTAAATATTCTTGAAATAGTTAAGCACAGGTTAAAAACTTTAGCACAGCTTAATTTGTTTTCGTTAATATTGTTTCGATTTTTTTATCCATATATCAACAATAACGGTCAGGTATTAATTGGTGAAAACACAAATACAGGCGAACGACGTTTTATTAATCTGCCATTGTTTTGTACCTTTAACCCTGTAACCGACGATATGGTAAAACATGCCAATATGTTGCTTGAGTAAGAAAATTATTGAGGCTTGTTTGAATGATGCAACGGTTGAGGAATATGCAAAGCTGATCCCAACAAAAAAATAAAGCAAATACTATGATTAAAGGCAATGATGTTGAATATGCTGCAAAGTGTATAAAAGAAGGCGGATTGGTCGCTTTTCCTACCGAAACAGTGTATGGTCTAGGAGCTGATGCTTTTAATGCCCATGCAGTGGCTAAGGTTTTTGAAGTGAAACAGCGTCCTAAATTCGACCCACTGATTGTTCATATATCATCAATAACCCAGATCGAAGAATTGTTTCTCCAACCGATAGACGAAAAAGTTTATCAGCTGGCTGAAGCATTTTGGCCGGGCCCATTAACTATTGTATTTAGTCGGAGCTCTATTGTTCCCGATATTGTCACTTCAGGTTTATCTACAGTTGCTGTGCGTATGCCATCGCATCCGCTGGCAGTCGAACTAATACGCCTTGCTGGCACACCGGTTGTGGCTCCAAGTGCAAACCGTTTCGGAAAGCTTAGTCCAACCCAGGCTTCTCATGTAGAGAAACAGTTGGTAGGGCCTGCTTATTTGCTTGATGGCGGTTCAACCGATTTTGGTGTTGAATCGACTGTTGTGATGATAACACATAAAGGTGTACGGATATTAAGACCCGGTGCTGTAACCACCGAAGAACTTGCGGTGCATGTAAAAGTGCTCAGCGATAAAAAGGACTTTGATGATTTGAATTTACCGGCTCCGGGAATGCTGAAAAGCCATTACGCACCGCGAAAGCCATTGTATATTATTGATAAACCAGCGGAGTTGAATTATATTGAGGGCGATGGTATTATCATTGCTTCTGAAAAAGACAGGGAGCTATACAGGGTGGGCAAAGTAAAGTCATTATCAAAAAATGGAAATTTACACGAAATAGCTGTTAACCTCTTTGCTGTTTTGCACCAAATGGAAGACGATGATGATGTTGATGATATCTATATTGAAGCAATAGATGAAGAAGGTATCGGCAAGGCTGTAATGGATAGGATTCGTAAAGCGGCATACAGTTATCAGAAGTAGATTAAGATAATTTGACATGGTAAAACAAAAGTATCTGGCATTGCCTGTGGTCGTTATGTTTCTGGTTGGTAGTGTTTATGCCTGGAGCATGTTCGTACCATCATTAAAACACGAATATGGACTGACGGCATCACAAACACAACTTGTATTTGGTGCAATTATCGGCACGTTTACTCTTTCGATGTTATTTTCGAACAGGTTGCAGCGGGTTTTTAGTGCGCGAGGTATGTACATTGCCAGCGCATTGTTTTTTTGTGCAGGATATTTGATTGCTTCATTTTCTGAAGGCAATTTCTCAATTATTTTTCTTGGTATAGGTGTTTTTAGCGGAATAGGAACCGGACTGAGTTATATGACTTCGATCTCATTGCCTGTGAAATGGTTTCCACAAAAAAAAGGTTTTATTACCGGACTTGCAGCATCTGGTTTTGCTGCCGGCTCAATCGTGCTAACTATTTGGGCTGGGTGGCTGCTTAATAAAGGTACAGGTGTGCTGGTAATATTCCGAATTATTGCTCTTTTTTATGGCGCTTTTATTTTTGCAATAGCATTTTTGTTGCCACGTAGTTCCGACAAATTTTCACCTCAAAATAAGCCATTGAAAATACAAAAAGCACTTTTGCTTTTCTTAGCAATGTTCATGGGTACTTTTGCAGGGTTGCTGGTCATTGGAAATATTAAACTTATGGGAGCTGGCGGCTACACAAATAACCAATTATCGTTAGCAATTATTCTTTTTTCTATAGCTAATTTAAGTGGCAGGCTTTTTTGGGGATGGATAAGCGACTATAAACCAGTGTTTGGACTCTTGTTTATCGCCTTAATGGCTCAAGGCGTAGCTACACTTGCAATTGGTTTATACGAGTTGCCGTTTTTGTTATTTTCACTTTTTATATTTTTGATTGGTGTTGGTTTTGGTTCGAATTTCGTTTTGTTTGCATACGAAACAGCACAGTTGTTTGGTGTAGCTAACCTGGGGCGTATTTATCCTGTGATTTTTTTGGGGTATGGACTTGCAGGAATTGCCGGGCCTGTAACCGGTGGTGCATTGTTCGACGCAACTGGTAATTTCAGATTGGCATCTATTATATCGTTGTTGGTAAGTGTTTTTGGAGTTGTACTTTTTGGGTTGCATGTTTTAAAAACCAGGAAAGGCATTAATTACTCAAGTGTAAAAATATGAAGCGTTTAGGTGAACGAATAAAGAAAAAGAGGGAGTTTCTAAGAATTCCTATGGGAGAGTTGGCCAGACGTGCAGGCATAAGTGCCAGTGCCTTGTCACAAATTGAAAAAGCTAAAGCTTTTCCTTCGGTCGTTACATTAAAAAATATTGCAGACAAGCTTAATATAACTGTTGGTGAGCTAATTGGCGAAAACGAGGATTTGTCGCGTAATCCGTTAATGAAAGAGAGCGATCAGAAGTTTGTGGATAAAAATAGTTCGGGCAGTGAATTGTACCTTTTGTCGCACCACGATGTACATAAGCAAATGGAAACTTTCCTTATTCGTTTTGTTAACGAATCGAATGCCGAAGGTTTTTTTGGAAATCACCAGGGACAAGCATTTTGTATTGTGCAAAGTGGCGAATTTTTATTTACTTTAGATGGTCAGAAATACCAGATGACAGCCGGCGACAGCTTTTATTTTAATACAGTATTACCCTATTCGGTTCATTTACATAAAGGCGATAGCGGTGCTTTGGTATGGATAGTTACTCCTCCGGTTGGTGCAATTAAGGAGTAGCCTTAATTCTAAAAACAACCTGAAATGACCGATTGCGAACATAACCAACAGCAACTTAATGCTCATTTGTTTGATTTGTCTTTGACCGATTCAAAATCAGATTGGTCGTCGCTAGTTGCAATGTTTGTTCACTCACAATTGAAAACATGGCCATTGGCTGCTACGAATTATAAAAATCTTCGTAAGGTTACAAAACGCTCTTTAACTTTTGCCGATTTCAAAATCGACATTCAGCATAACCCTTCGCGTATGCGCAGTACTTGTGCCAATGGGAGTAAGGAGGCAATTAAAGAACGGCCGTGTTTTTTATGTGTGGAACATTTGGCGGATGAGCAAAAAGGACTTTTACTTCTTGATAAATACCTGCTTTTACTCAATCCTTATCCCATTTTCAACGAACATCTTACTATTTCGTCGATATATCATGTGCCCCAGTTAATTGAAGAACGTGTGGGCGATATGCTGCATCTGGCCGATTTGCTTAGGGGGCGTACCTTGTTCTACAACGGAGCGGAATGCGGAGCATCGGCACCCGATCATTTTCATTTTCAATCGGTGCCTGAACGCGCTATGCCTGTTGATTGCGAACTTGATGTTTTGATCGACAAAAATGGGCGTACACTTGTTGATGAGAAAAACGGGCGTGTCGTACTTGTCGAAAGCTACCTGCGCGAATGTGTGGTGATTGAATCGGAGCGGGCTGAATGGGTCGTTGCACAGTTTGATAAAGTAATCTCGAAACTGCCATTAAACGATAATGTGGGAGAACCAATGATGAACCTGCTGGCAAACTTTGCGTATGGTAAATACCGTTTCGTAATTTTTCCACGAAAAGTACAACGCCCGTCATGTTTTTATGCTTCGGGCGATGCTAAAATAACGATCAGTCCGGCCAGTGTCGAAATGGGAGGTGTAATGATTACACCCCGCAAAGAAGATTTTGAGAAGATAAGCAAACAGGATATTATCAATATTTTTGAAGAAGTTAGTTATTCGATATCGATATGATTTTACAGACAGAACCATCCGTTAACGTGGGAATTGCGTTATATTCTTTATTAAAATTCGAGTTGAAAGGAAATTTTTTGTTTAATGGAAAGCCTGTTGAACCTGGTTTATACGAAGCTTTAATTGAGTCAGGTTTAATCTCAACCCAGTTTTCAACAGGAAGCAAGAAAATCAACTTGAAACCTGAAAACGGCAATTCAACTTTTGTATTGAAAGAAGTGACCATTGGGATTGGATTTCATTGGGAAAAGCACGAGGATCAGGAGTTTGAAGGTGAGTTGACCATGCAGTTTGAAAACGGGAAAATCAGGGTTGTGAACAAGGTGTTGCTCGAAACGTATCTGAAAAGTGTGATATCGAGTGAGATGAGCGCGATGAACGATCCTGAGCTTCTGAAAACACATGCCATTGTTTCGCGTAGCTGGCTGTTGGCACAAATTGTTAAGTCAGACGAGAAGAAACAAGTACAAAAATCGGGTTCGCAAGTTAAAACCGACGCACGGGGTGAGGTGCTTGAAATTACCAAATGGTACGACCGCGAAGACCACGAAACCTTTGATGTGTGCGCCGACGACCATTGTCAGCGTTACCAGGGCATTACCAAGGTGATATCTGAAAATGCGCAGAAAGCTGTTGAGGATACGCGGGGCGGGGTGCTGGCTTTTGACGGCGAAATATGCGATGCCCGTTACTCGAAATGTTGTGGCGGTATAAGCGAAGATTTCAGCAACGTGTGGCAGCCTGTTGATGTGCCTTATTTAACAGCTGTTCGCGACCTGCCACAGGCAAAACCGGCTGATAATTTTGATGCCGAAACTTTTATCCGCACTAGTCCCGATTCATTTTGCAAAACCAATGATGCACAGGTGCTCAAGCAAGTGCTGGTTGATTTTGATCGTTCGACCCACGATTTTTATCGTTGGAAGATTGAATATTCACAAGAAGAGCTAAGTGCTTTGATAAAACAAAAATCAGGCATCGATTTTGGAGAAATACATGACCTTGTGCCGCTTGAACGGGGAAAATCGTGGCGCATAATTCGGCTTAAAATTGTGGGTGCTAAACGCACAATAGTGGTAGGAAAGGAGCTTGAAATACGCAAATGGCTCTCTGTTAGTCATTTGTATAGTTCGGCATTTGTTGTTAATTGCGAGTTTGAAGACGGTAGTGACTTGCCTGCACGATTTATACTGCATGGTGCAGGCTGGGGGCATGGTGCAGGCATGTGCCAGATTGGAGCAGCCGTTATGTGCCGCAAAGGTTACCAATCGGAGGAAATATTGCGGCATTACTACCCGGGAGCTGGTGTTCAGCTAATTTACGATTAGCTTTTTGAACGAAGAATTCTGCTTGTTTTCGATAGAAAGAATATATACACCACTCGGTAAATGTAACGGAATGGGAACTGTGTAGTTTTTATTGTTTTCAAATTTTTTCGTGCTTGAAAAAACTTCACTTCCGTTCATTGCTAACAGCTTTATTTTTGTTTTTCCGCTTAACTTATCGGATGAGATGATCATCGAATTTCCGGGGCGTAACGGATTTGGAAATATTTTGTATTCGTTGTTTTGTAATGTATTTGTGCCCGATGTATTTCCTGTGTCAAATTCGTAAATAAACGTGGTTACCGAGCGGGCAGGTGCTGTAGCATTTTTGCCTGAAAAAGTTTCGTCAATGCTGTTGTCTTGTTTCAGGTTCGAATTACGGCGGGTAACATACTTCTTCACTGTTGAGACATTTCTACCGGTATTTTCAAAACGAATGTTGAAATCGATATCTGAGTGGCTGGTGTTTACAAAAACGGCAACAATTTTTGACGAGTCGGGGGCTAAATAGGCCGATCCGAATAATTCGTTCATGTTGTTGGCACCGTTCATGCCAATGCGTAAAGCTCCCGGCCTTACAAACAAACTGAAATTTCCCAGTGCCCACAAGTTTGGAGTGCTAACAATGCTGCCGCTTTTAGTAATTGAACCATATGCTCCGTCGGCTGGCGTTGCCCTCAGCAGAAAAAACCGGTTTTTATGCCCCCAGCGTTCAACATCCATGGCGGTCCAGAACGACCACGAGGTGGCATTGGCAAAGGTCAAATCGCTTTGTATTATTTTAGCCATAAAAAGGGCAATATCCATTTCTGATGCGGTATCGTAACTTTCGGGAAATCCTGTTTCGGTTGAGGGGGCAGCATCTAACAAACTCCATTCGGTTTGTGCTACATCGAGGCCAAATTCCTGAGCGGTGTTGTAAACTGTTTCGCGGGTTTGTTTTATTGTTGCATTGGTATTGAAAGTCCAGTAGCTGTGCCCTGCAATTGTTTGTGCTACATTTTCGAGGTTTCCGATGTAATTGTCCGATTGCGGGCTGAATAGCTCGTTGATCTGCTTGCTTGCCCTGCCCGACGATTTATAAAGGTACTCCCAGCTTCCGGCTTCGGTAAGCAGTATTTGTGTGTTTAGCCCTTTTTCAGAAATCGATTGATCGATTGCGGTGGCTATCTTCCTGATGTCGCTGTTTCGCCAGGGAGAGCCTTCCTGACCGCCGTTCCAGTTGTACTGAGGTTCGTTTACCGGACTGATGTACGAGAAATTGAAGCCTTGTTCGTTGAAATGGCTTACGACAGTGGTTAAATAGTCGGCAAAATCGCCGAATTTATCGTCACGAAGGTTGCATTCTGTTCCATTACTGGCAAATCCAAGCCCATTTTTTGTGTAATAAACCGGTGGCGAATTCGAGAAAGCTACAAACTGCTCACATCCATATTCTTTTGCTTTATTCATAAAAAATTGTTGGCCGGCCTGTTTTTCCCAGTTGTAGTTTCCTTCTGAATTGATGAAGCATTCTGCCCTTCGCGAAACATCATCAATTCCGCTGGCATTGCCTTGTTCGTATGTGCCTGCACCTAAGTTTACCCGCCACATCGAAAGTCCAATGCCCTCGGGCATGCCCAGCGAATTGAAGTTTTTACTAAACAAAAACCGGGCAGCCATATCGCGTGGATAGTTGTTCCATTGACCAATAAAGTTGCCGGTCCAGCAGTCGGAAGCTGCAAAACCTTCAATGGTTTGATGGGTATCTGCCATGTTGATGGTTACTTCGTAATTTGCTGGTTCGTCGGATAACTCGAAGTTGTCGAAAAAATACGCCGCTTGACCCCATCCGCTGCGGGGTTCGAACCAGTTACAGCTGAGTATAAACCACAAATCTTTTAGTTCCTGTTCGGCGTGTGTGGTGTATAGGTCGATTGATATTTTTTCCCACGTAGCATCTTTTGCGGCATTACCATGAAAAATCGCATCGGCCTCTTCGCGTCCGTTAAATCCGATACGCACTGGTTTGGGTTGTATTGATCGATACATCATAAACGTGAGGTATCGGTTGTTTTCGGTTATCTTAACCGGGCTTTTGAGGGTTAGACGGGCAAAGTTGCCCCACCAATCGGCATCGGCTACATTTACAGCGCCAAAGCATTTTTCCGATTTATTAAGACCTGATTGATCGGGGTTGCTGAATATTCCCGGAGGATCTGCAAATAACGTTGGTTCAAACCATTCGTCGGATACCGACAAAACATCGTTGTTGGTTTCTTCGAAGGTAGCTAGTTTTTGGGCATTCCCGGTGAATGATAGCAGCAGGTAGATTGTCAGGTAGTAATAAGACTTCATATTAGTGATTTTATTAATTCGTTATGCATTTTTTAAGACACAGGTAATGAGTTGTTTGCGATCAGATTAAGTAATTGTTTAAGTTGGGATTGAGTTTATTGTAAAAAAAAGTCTATTGTCTCATGTCTGAAATATAACGATCTATTATGATATGCAATTATATGAAAAAATAAGGATGCATGAACAAAATTCTTTCGCATCTTATAAAATCTAACAATCCTTTGTTATTATTGAAGTTACCCGAAATCAAATGCAATCCTTTTTTAAGCACTAAACAATATTTATCTCCAATGTGTAGTTTTTGCAAGTATTTGTCGAATTTCTGAATCCTTGAACACCGCTAATTTTTTAACTTTATCGTATTATAAATTCAAATGGTTCACTATGAAGTATAATTTATCTCAATTGCTGGTTTTGTTGCTGATGCTATCCTTTTCGTATAAGCTCAGCGCACAAATTGCTACAGGTTCTCCCGAAATGATTAACAACAAATGGAAGTTTTCACTTTCGGATAACGAACGTTACAAAGAAATTTCTTTTGACGACAACAAGTGGCGGGGGCTTAATCTTCCTCACGACTGGAGTGTTGAACATCCGCTGAGCCCTACGCTTGCCAGTTGTACCGGCTATTTGCCGGGCGGTATTGGCTGGTATCGTAAGCAACTCGATATTTCTTCTGACAAAAAGGGAGAGAAAGTGTATTTGTATTTCGAGGGTGTGTATAACCGCAGCGAAGTGTATTTAAACGGCCAATTGCTGGGTAAACGTCCCAATGGCTATATCTCGTTTATGTACGATGCTACTCCATACATCAATTTTGGTGGTGAAAATGTGGTGGCGGTCAGGGTCGATCACAGCAAGTCGGCCGATTCGCGCTGGTACACCGGTTCGGGTATTTACCGCAATGTGTGGCTGGTGTATGCCAACCCGGTACATTTTGCCCAGTGGGGTGTTTTCGCTTATGCCGATATCGAAAACGAGAAAAAAGCGGTGCTTAATATCGAGAGTGAAATTGAAAATGAAACCGCCTTCAAAGCGAATATCGAACTTGTTAACGAGCTTTACGATGCCAATGGAAAGCTGGTGGGGAAAGCCACTGAGCGTTACAGCCTGCCTGCAAACGAGATATTTAATGCAAAGCAGACTATCAATGTGAAAAAGCCAAATCTGTGGGATCTCGATCATCCGTATTTATATACATTGAAAACCACATTGCTGAAAAACGGTACTGAGGTTGATCAATCGGAAACTCAAACCGGTTTTCGCTTTATCTCTTTTAGCCCCGATAAGGGCATGAGCCTGAACGGGAAAAATATAAAAGTAAAAGGTGTATGCCTACACCATGATGCCGGTGTTTTAGGTGCAGCAGTGCCCAAAGAAGTGTGGGCAAGCCGTCTCGAAACCTTAAAAAGTATAGGCTGCAACGCCATTCGTACCAGTCATAACCCACAGGCAACGGCATTATACGAGTTGTGCGACCAGATGGGCTTCCTGATAATGAACGAAGCGTTCGACGAATGGGAGTTTCCAAAGCGGAAATGGATCGAAGGCTGGAACGTGGGGACACCGGGTTTTCAGGGGGCGTACGATTTCTTTGAAGAATGGAGCGAGCAGGATGTTGCTGATATGGTACGTCGCGATCGGAATCATCCTTCCATTTTTACCTGGAGCATTGGCAACGAAGTTGATTATCCGAACGATCCGTATTCGCACCCGATTCTTGATGGCTCTGCAATTACACAGCCCATGTACGGTGGATACAAGCCCGATGCGCCCGATGCTATGCGACTGGGCGATATTGCCAAAAGTCTGGTTGCAGCCGTGAAAAAGCACGACACATCGCGGCCGGTAACAGCAGCCCTGGCAGGAGTTGTAATGTCGAACGAGACTGAATACCCCGGGGCGCTCGATATTGCCGGCTATAACTATACCGAGAACCGCTACGATATCGACCATGAAAAATATCCCGAACGCGTGATTTACGGAAGTGAAAACAGGCACGACATGAATGCCTGGAAAGCCGTACGCGACAACGATCATATATTCGGGCAGTTTTTGTGGACCGGTTTCGATTACCTGGGTGAATCGGGGCGCTGGCCTTCGCGTGGTTTATATACCGGGCTTATCGATTTTAGCGGAACCATTAAGCCTCGCGGCCATTTCAGGGCATCGTTATGGAAAGAGGAGCCAACCATTTATATTGGCACGTATCCAATCGGTCGGCGTAAGTACGAATCGATTTATGCATGGCCGCGATGGAACTACCGCGACGGGCAGGAAATAAGGGTTGCATGCTATATGAACACCCCGCAGGCTAAGCTGCTTCTCAATGGCGAAGTGGCAGGCCAGTTGCAGGCTTACGACGATAGCGACGGCATTATTTACTGGGACATACCTTATGAGACTGGTAAATTAACAGCTGTTGGTGTTGATGCTAACGGGGAAGAAGTATGCTCTTACGAAATTGAAAGCTCGTCGCGCCCGGCAGCATTGGTGGCCAGTACCGATAAAAAAACACTCGACAAAAATCGCGAGGTAAGTGTGGTATCGGTTCAGGTTGTTGATGAAAATGGCGTGCCGGTATTTTTATCCGACGATATGGTTACCTGTCGAATTAACGGGCCTGCAAAATTGTTGGGTCTTGAAGCTGGAAGCAATTCCGATATGTCGGATTATACCGACAACCGTCACCGCGTTTTCCATGGTACAATAGTTGCTTTTATCGAAACCACCGGCGAAGCAGGCGATGTAGAAGTAAGCTTTTCGTCCGAATGGCTTAAAGGCGATGAGGTGGAGTTTACTGTAGAGTAGATAATAATTTGAAGATGACAATAATAAAAGATTGTTAGATTTTAGACAATAGACTTTTTTTCACAGCAGTTAATTAATTTTCAACAGTTGATGATTAATACCAAACAAAAAGCCGAAACTCTTTTTTGAGTTCCGGCTTTTTTGATCTAACTAAACTACTTTATGAAAACTTATCTGGCACCGCCACGGGGCTGGCCCCTTTTATTGTCATCCGTCCGCCTGTTTTCGCGGCGTTGTTGCATGCGCTCCATGCGTTCTTTTTCAATTTCCTGGTACTTTTTAAATTGTTCTTCGGTGAGAATTTCTTTCAATTCAGTGTCTTTTTCAGTGCGAAGCGTTTGCATTTTTTCGCGCATTTGTTCGCGGTTGCCTTCGGCATTCTGAAATGCGTCTCTCATTTTTTCAGCGTACTTTTTATTCAGTGCACTTACTTTTTCAACCTGTAGCTCGTTTAATTTCAGGTCTTCAGTCATTTGCTCGGTTTGGCGCTTGGCCATGTCTTCGGGGCTAAACTGACGGCCTTCGCGGCCTTGTGGTGGTTGTGCCATGGTAATAACAGCCATAAACACCAGTAAAAATGTTGTACTAATTATTCGTCTCATAACTATGATGTGTTAATTTTCAAACTTTTAGACTGTATTCAAAACGAATGGTTTAACGATATAGGAATTTAATGAGATATTAAAGAAGAATGGAATATGAAGCCACCTTACTAAATATGTGGATTAAAATTGTTTGCCCACAAAGACACAAAGAACACAAAGTTTTATCCTTTGTGAACTTGGTGGCTTAGTGGGTCTTAAGTTTTTAAAACATTGTTTTTATTGTTAAGATAATGCAACCAGTCTTAATAATTATTAACCTACCTTATCATCACATAGAATTAACGAACTTTAGATTCTATACAGATAATCATATTCAGGCTTTAATACGAAAAACCTCGGGCGAAGCTCGTGGAAAAAACAGCAAATCACCAGTCTGACAATCATGAAAGGGTTGAATCGCAAATTACTACACAAGTGCGAAACTTAAGTAAATTAGGAGGTAAAAGATTGACAAAATATAGATTCATATAAAAAATTAAGAGAGACACTATTTGATGGTAAAATGGCTTTTTATATTCTCAAGATGCCCGGCTTCAATCTGGTTCCATATTTTTTTTCCATCGCGGGTTTTGTTGAGCATTTCGTAGGCTTTTTCGGTCATTTCGTCTATGTATTCCGGATAGCGGTAATATAGCCGCGCAAAATGCTGGTATTCAACATTGCTTTGTTTGGCCAAATCGAACTTTTCGTCGCAAATACGTTGAAGCTCCCTGAATTCTGACTGGGTCATCTGGTTATGGCGATGTTCGCTAAAAAGCTTCGATGCCGACGGCAAAACGATGCCCGATTTTCGCAGCTCTCTTTTTATATGGCGAAACGATTCCTGTAGCGAATTAACCGATGTGTTTTCAATGATATTTTCATTCTTTGTTAGTTGAAACAAATCAGGGGTAATATTTGAAACTTCTTCTGATGTTGAAATTTGTAGTTTCGTTAAAAACGATGAAATTTCTTTTTGAAGCAACTTTCCGCTGATGTGCGTATTATGTAAATATATGTGCAGTATGGTTTTATTGTTAAGAGCTTGCAGGGTGGCTGTAAAGTTTTTGTTTGAATACCTGATGTCGTTAGCGAACATCCATTTGTGGTCGATTATGACTGCAAAATAATTTGTGGGTTTTTGGTTGAATTGAATTGTAGTAGCTTTATCGCTTTTATTTACATCGACAATTTTAGCTCCCAGGTGCCTGGCTTTTAGCAGTAAGTTGATTGTTGCCTGATTTTGGTCGAAACGGTGTTCGGTAAGCAAAATTGCCGAGGGGAATTTTTGTGCCAAACTGTTGTATGCCTCTGTGGCTTGAAGATTGACAGGTAAAAAACAGCCTTCACGTTCGCGGCCTGTTATTGTGTCGAAGAGTTGTTGTGTTTTTTTATTCGAGGTTTTATCGGTCAGCATTAACACACGTCTGGGGTAAAATAAATGAGGTGTAAGCGACGAGCATTTCATCAAAAAACGGTAATTTTTCAATGCAGAAAAAAGCTTTTTAGCCGTTGTTGGATTTACTGTGCTTAGTTCCGGAAAAAATTGAGTTGATTGCGAATTTTGCAACAAAATATTTACGTGGTAGCCGTTTTTTTGCAGCAAAAAGGCCGTAAGTGCGCCAATATAGTTTATCCCGCTGAATGTTATTTCCTTTTTTGCTGGTGGCCTGCTCATCCTTATTGCCTCATCACAAATGTTGTGGTGCCAATATTGTATCCATCGGCAAAAACATCAACGGTGTATGTGCCGGGCAGCAGTGGTTCTTTACCGGTATTGTCCCAATAAATATTTATGGGAAGTTCCATGCCTTCGTAGTTAACTTCGCGCATGGCGGTGTAGGGTATTTTCAGGTCTTCGAACCTGAAGGTATCCTCATCCGAATTAATGAGTAACAGCTGGTCGGGGCGCATAATTCGTAAATAAATATTTTTTGCACCTCGTTTGGCTGTGAGGTTTTTACTGAGGGTGAAGTTGATCATGAGCTTTTGGGTACGTGCTACTTTCATCGTTTCCCTGTCGCGCGGGTTAAGTCCGGTGCCTCGTAAGTCAAGAGCTTCAAGCATTTGAGCGCGTTTAACGGTTTGTTCTAGCGTGTTTTTTTCTTTTTCAAGCTGTTTGCTACGCGATTTTTCTTCCGAGTACAATAGCTTCACCTCCTGATTCTCGGCATATAGAACCTTATTTCTTTCATTTAGTGAGTCGATCTGGGTATATAAATTTTTCATTATATCCCGCAAAGTATTCACCTGATCGCGGTATTTCATTATTTCGGTGTAGCTGGTTTTTTTCACCTGGTCAACTTCAACAAGCAGGTTTTTTATCTGACTTTGTGTTACAAGCAGCGAATTGTTTAAGTTATCGTTGTCGGTTTTTAGCGAATCGTAGTTGACCACCAGCTCTTGTAATTCAACCTTTATCGAGTCTTTTTCGTTGTTCAATTCAGATACAATTGATTTATGTTCGCGACGTTGAAAGATAAACATTACGATGAATATCATAAGAATAACTGCAAGTGAAATGACTATGATATTCTTTTTGTCGAATTTTTTTTTGCTGTTTATTGGGCTTTCCTGTATGGTTTGATCGTTCATTTTTTTCTCTCTTCTGAAATTAGACAAACAAAAATAGGTTTATTTGCGCTGATTAACAACTACAGGGTTCTTTCTGTTAAATCGTCAGTGAGTAGTAACGTTTATTTCCAGATTTTATTTTTGTTAAGCTCTTTGCGGTATTTGGCAGCGTTAATGTTGTGTTGTCTGAGGGTTGTTGTAAAGTTATGGTAGCCCGAAAAATCTTCGCGGGCACACATGTATAAATAGTTATGTTGTTCTGCATTTAGTACGGCATCAATTGTCGAAACTTCCGGAAAGTTTATCGGCCCTGGTGGTAGGCCTGCATTCTTATAAGTATTGTATGGTGAATCTGTTTCGAGCATTTTGTTGTTAATGCGACGTATTGTGAAATCGCCAACGGCATACTTAACAGTAGGATCGGCCTGTAGTAGCATTCCTCTTTTCAGTCGGTTGATGTATAATCCGGCAATGGTCGGCTTCTCTTCAGCTTTTATTGTTTCTTCCTGTACTATTGAAGCAAGTGTAGAGACTTCAATGGGTGTCATCCCAATGTTTTCTGCTTTTTCTTTTCGTGTAGTATTCCAAAATGCCTGGTATTCGGCATACATTCTTTCAATGAACATCGAAGGGCTGGTTGTCCAGTAAAACTCGTAAGTATTGGGAAGAAACATAACCGGGAAGGTAACTTCGCTAAAGCCATATTCTTCGGGTAACCCTATTGTATTTAATTCGTTTAGCAGGGCCAGTGAGTCGAATTCGAAATAAACACTTACTTTTCCGGCCAATTCGTTAAAAGTTCTTAAGTTATTGAATGTTACTTTAACGGGCGACTGATTTCCGGCACGTAAATGGTTTACCAGTTGATTTGTATTCCATCCCTTTTGAATTTCGTAGCGACCTGGACGTATATTTTTGCGATATTCTTTCTTTTTCGATACCCAGCTAAAGGCTTTGTAGTTATGAAGCACATCCTTCTCTCTTAGTATCTTTTCTACATCATCAAAGTCAGAACCAGTAGGTATAAGTACCACACTATCACTTTTAATATTCTCTTTAAAAATATAACCGAAAAGCTCGAACGCCCTGATTCCTGCAATGATAAGCAGCAAAGCAAATACGACCATCGAAAATTTACCAATGCGGGGAAATAACAGCGATCTGTTTTTATTATTTATTGTCATGTTTCAATTTTTACGCAAAAATAATGAATTGTTTGCACCTATGGAATTGACTTTAAAAATATTGTTAAAACAAGGGGTAAAGATTTTGACTTTGGGATTCTTATATTTAAAAAAGTTACTTTTGTATTTTAAATAAAAGCAACAAGTTATGCATAAAATCAATCTTACCGACGATATTTATTTTATTGGAGTAAACGACAGGCGAACAGCATTGTTCGAGAATTTCTGGCCACTGCCATACGGGGTAACTTACAACTCGTATCTGATTATTGACGAGAAAGTTTGCCTGGTTGATACGGTTGATCGGAAGTTTGCCGATGATTTTTTTGACAAGATAGATGAAATACTTGGTGACCGTACCGTTGACTATGTTGTAATTAATCATGTAGAACCCGATCATTCGGGTTCGTTAAAGGCCTTACGCGAAAAATATCCTGATATTACACTGGTGGGTAATAAGAAAACCTTTCCAATGATCGAGAATTTTTATGGGATAAGTGAGGATACGATTACTGTTGGCGATGGCGACGAGCTTGATTTGGGAAAGCATAAACTGAACTTTTATACGACTCCTATGGTACATTGGCCCGAGAGCATGGTTACCTACGATGTTACCGATAAAATACTTTTCTCGAACGATGCTTTCGGCAGTTTTGGAACGCACGACGGTGGCGTATTCGACGACGAAGTGAACCTTGATTATTACGAAGAAGAAGCCATGCGCTATTTTACCAATATTGTTGGTAAATACTGTCCGCACACCGCACGTGCACTGGTGAAACTCGAGGGACTGGATATTAAGCAGATAGCTCCTTCGCACGGAATTATCTGGCGGAGCAATATTTCTTATATAATTGGAAAATATCAAAAATGGAGCAGTTACACTACCGATAAAGGTGTGGTTGTAATTTTTGGTTCAATGTATGGCAATACCGAGAGAATGGCCGATGCTATTGCACGACAGTTGTCTGTACGTGGTGTGAAAAATATACGGGTTTACGATGCATCAAAAACGCATGTTTCGCATATTATCAGCGATGTTTTCAAATATAAAGGCGTAATGATTGGCAGTTGTGCATACAATAACGAAATGTTTCCGGCAGTTGAAAATGTTGCACGGGAATTGGTGCACAAGGGTATTAAAGATCATTTGCTGGGCGTATTTGGTTCGTTTAGCTGGAATGGCGGCGGTGTAAAAAACCTGCAGAAATTTGCCGACGACATCAAATGGGATGTGGTGGATCCTTCGGTTGAGGCCAAAGGCTCGATGAGTGCTAAAACTCTCGACGAGGCAATAGCACTGGCAAATGCCATGGCCGATAAACTTGATGAAACGGGCTTGTAATGGATGCGCAACCATAAACACCAAAACAAATTGGAGATGATTATATGCCTTGTTCCTAACTGAACTAAACGGACAACGGATTTCTAACCCGTTTTACGAGAAACATATTAAATTTTTGAATTTTAATATCCAATAATGAATATCCAACATCCAATTAATCAATGATGAATAAAAGCGATGTTGCCCCCCGGCCAGGGATGGGAGCGGCAGCTTGCCGATGACGGGTGCGATGCATGAACGGGTTCGGGCGGGCGACCGCAGGAAGCCCCGCCCGAGCCCTGTGAATGCCGCACACGGGGAGGCAACTATAGCGGACAGCCCGCAGGCCGCCAAAAAATCGGTGCAATTTTTATTAAACTGAATTTGAAAGATGAATAATGGCTATTTGGATAAGGCTTTATCGCTCTCAACCTCCCGTGTTTTCTTCTTAAACAAAGGTATTTGGTAGTATAACGAATAATTGACGCCCACCCAGCTGTTATTCCATGCACGGCCAAATCCCGGAATATGGTATGGTTCCATTATTTCGTCTTCCTGAAGCCAAAGGCGAACTCTGAAACGTACTGTCCACCCCAGATAGAAATTATTGATAAGATGGGCACGCATGCCTGTTGTAGCTTCAAACCAGTTGGCCGAAAGCCAGGTGCGGTCAACTTTTTGATTGTTCAGTTTGCCCCATACCTCGTTGCTTAAGGTTATATTATCTGCTTCGTGATAAAATGTAGTAAACCCATAACGGAAACCAACAAGAAGTTTATCAGTACTTTCTTCGTCAACGTGCTTCATGAAATTATAATCAACGCCCAGTCGGGTATAAGCACCTGCTGAATTATAATTATATCCCGAAGCTTTAAACCGTGTGTTTTGAGAGCCAATTTCAATATTCACGAACATATCGTTGAGTAGTTCATAGTCGGCCGAAACTTCCCATCCAAAGCGTGTGCTGTCGATTATGGGCACAACAAAGCGCGACAGGTCGGCTCCTATTAAAAGTTCGTACCTTTCGGGTTTCTGGGCAAAAGCTGAAATGGCAGTGATTAGTGCCAGGAAACTAAAAATATATTTTAACATTTTCAAATTCTCCATTTTCTACGGTGCTTTTTGAAATCCAGGCCGAATCGAGCCTGTTGCTGCTGGTTGCAATGTCGTTTATTTCGAAAAATGTAACAAATCCGCATTCGTGCGATGGCAGGTTCATAAAACGGCTGTACCGAAATATTAATGTATCGGCTATAGAATCTTTATACAGGAATATCATTGTGGTTGTATCCTCGTTTAACGATAAGGGAACACTAATTTTGTTGGTGACTGTTTTGTAAAATATTCCGTAAGGATTTGTTTCGTCATTTAATAAAATAACTGTTAGCGAGTCAATTAGTGTGTCCGACAAACCACCACGCTCTATTGTAAAGAAGCTGAGGTTGGCTTGTGCACCGTCTGGGTCTTCACAGGGCAGCTCGTCGCATGATAAAAAAGCCAGAGCCGCAGCTGTCCAAAACAATATTTTTAAAAGAATTTTCTGAAGCATTTCGGTCAGTTCATATTGAATAATAACGTCACAAACATACAAATTAGTTTGCAACCTTTGGGTGATGTTGAAAAGTTGATTTGCACGAAATACACTTTTCTGTGTACTTTTGGGGCAAAAATATTCAAAATGATAGAAGTATGTGCCATCGCATCGGGTAGTAACGGTAATTGCTATTATATTGGCAACGAGGATGAAGCGATTTTGATTGATGCAGGAATTAGTTGCAAGCAAATACTATTGCGTATGGAGCTGCGCGGACTCGACTCGTCGAAGCTTAAGGCTGTATTTTTAACACACGAACATGCCGATCATATTCGGGGTGCGCGTGTTTTGAGCAAAAAGCTGAACATACCTGTGTTTTATACCTACGGAACATGGAATAAGGCACATAAAAGTTCAAAAACAACTTTTTATCGTTATATACAAATAGGCGAACCTTTATCCTGGGGCAGTTTCATGGTTCATGCTTTTGCAAAGAACCACGATGCCAACGAGCCATGTAGTTACCGTATTGAAACAGAGGGTCAAAGCATTGGGGTTATGACCGATATTGGTGCGGTTTGCAGCAATGTAATTGAGCATTTCCAGCAGTGCAGTGTCGTTTTTCTTGAATCGAATTACGACGAACAAATGCTTGTGAATGGTTCATATCCCTGGTATCTGAAACAACGTATTTTGTCGGATGTTGGCCATTTGTCGAATGCGCAGGCTTTCAATCTTGTTTTGAAATACGGCAATGGCATTTTAAAAACGGTTTTTCTTTCGCACTTATCGGGCGAGAACAACACGCCTGAACTTGCCAGCGAAGCTTTTAAAGCACTTCATGATAAATACAGTTTTGTGTGCACTTCGCGAAGCGATGCGTCTGAGGTTTTATTGGTGAAAGCCTAAAAAAACTGCCGGAAGTGCAGTTTAACGTGCTTCATCCGGCAGTGGTATTTAAAGTGAACGGGTATTGTTTACCATGTGTATTCTTCACCTTTTTGTGTTTCCATTTCAAATTCTTCATCATTAAAATGAAGCTTAAGTTTGTTGCCTGCGAGTGATTTTATTTTCAGGTCGGTTACCCGGCTGTTTTTCCACTCCATATCGATTTCGAATCCTCCACGTGCTCTTAGTCCGCGAATCTTTCCATCAGCCCAATTTTGTGGCAGTGCCGGGAGTAGGTCAATATATCCCTGGTGACTTTGCATGATCATTTCGATAATTCCTGCTGCTCCACCAAAATTACCATCAATCTGGAAGGGAGGGTGAGCATCGAAAAGATTGGGATAAGAGCCTCCACGTACATTTCTTTCGGGATCGTTGGCGGGAGCTAACAACATTTGTACCATGCTGTGAGCATGCTCGCCGTCGAGAAAGCGTGCCCAGAAGTTGATTTTCCATGCCAGGCTCCAGCCTGTACCTTCGTCGCCCCTGAATTGCAGCGATTTGATGGCTGCCTCCATGAGTTTTGGTGTTGTTTCCCAATTAATTTCGTTTCCGGGATGTACGCCCCATAAATGCGAAACGTGTCGGTGCTTGTTGTCTGGATCATCAATGTCGTCAATCCATTCTTGTAACTGACCGTATTGTCCAATCATGTCGGGCGCTACGTGGTCGAGTTTTGATTTTATTGTTGTGGCAAATTCCTGATCGTTGTCGGTCATTTCATTGCATTTTAGCGCAATTTTGAACAGCGAGCGGATGATCTGGTGATCCATGGTTGGGCCTTGCACAAGTCCGCCTGTTTCGGGCGAGTTCGACGGTGAGCTTATCAGGTAACCTGTTTCGGGATCTTCAATCAGAAAATCGACAAAGAACAATGCAGCATCTTTTATAATTGGCGCAGCTTTTTCTTTTAGCCATTCTTCATCTTGTGTATAAAGATAATGTTCCCACATGTGATGCGTAAGCCAGGCACCACCGGTAACCCAGATGCCGTGATTCGAATTGTTGATCGGTGCTGTTCCGCGCCATTGATCAGTGTTGTGGTGGTGTACCCATCCACGACTGTTGTAATGTGCTTTGGCGGTTTTCGCTCCTTCGGAGGCCAGGTCGTTAATCATTGCGAACAGCGAATGGTGGCACTCCGAAATGTTTAATGGCTCAACCGGCCAGAAATTCATCTCACAATTGATGTTCGTGGTGTATTTGCTACCCCATGCGGGATGCATGTCTTTATTCCAAATCCCCTGGAGGTTGGGCGGGTTTGTTCCTTTCCGACCCGACGAAAGCATCAGGTAACGGGCATATTGCACGTAAAGTGCTGCCAGTCCGTTGTCGGGTGCTGTTTTTATGCCAATAATGCGTTCGTCTGTTGGAAGTTCACTCTTCGAATCTGTTTTGCCCAATTCAATATAGAAACGATTGTATAATGCTGTATAGTCGGCAAGGTGCATTTTTTTCAAGTTTTTGTAATCTTTATTTTCAACCATGCCCAGGTAATTATCACATCGTTCGGACGGATTAGCACTTACATCTTTGTAATTGACAAAGCTGGTGGCTGCAATCCATTTAAGGGTTGCTTCGTTGGCATTTTCAACAACAAGCATATTGTTTTCGGCCTTAATATTACCGCCATTGGTGGTGATTTGTAAGCGACCTTCACCGGTGAGTATCCCGTCTTCGATTTCAATTTCGATGGCAAGAGTGTTGTCGCCGGTTGTGTATGCTTTCGATTGTAAATGAGGTGATGATAGGCTTGCGGTAAACGATATGCTGCCGGGTTTGCTGGCCGACCATTTCATAACAATTGCCTGATCGGGATTGCTGGCAAAGTATTCGCGTTTAAAAGTAATGCCATCAACGTCGTAACTTGTATAAGCCATTGCCTTGGCAAGATCGAGCGATCGATGATAATTGGTATAATTATCGTGGCCCGGAGTTTCAAAATGTATATCGGCAAAGGGTTGATAGTTGGCCTGGTATTGCGGTGCCCAGGGCGGACGGGTGTCGATAATTTTGTATTTCCAATCGCCCTCGATAAAAACAGGTTTCTCGTCAGTGTTTTTGAGAATTAAATGCATTTTTTTGTGGCCGGTACGAACAGCATTAAAACCACCTGTTTTTTCGTAGTTGTTTATCTGAACTACGATAAGATTTTTCCCGGTTTTAAACACACCGGCCGGCACGGTGTAGATACGATTTTCGTTCAGCCCGTTGGTTTCACCTACCTTCTTGCCATTTACCCTGGTGATGTCGTGATCTTTAATTTTCCCCATGTTGAGAATAATGGGTTTGTTTTGCCACGATGCCGGAATCTCAACAGTTTTTCGAAACACCACACATCCGTCGAGATCGGGATGCCCTTTAGTTTCCCATACACTTTTAAAATCGATATGCATTATATCCCAATCAGAATCATCTGTTTCGGGATCAATGCTTTTTTCCAGCAAATCTGTAGATGCAACTTTCTGCAACCATTCAATACGTTTTTCTTCGTAATCTTCTTCATAAGCCCTTCGCCCCATAAAAACTTCGTTGGCCAGTTTTTCGGCTTCACTTTGTTTGTTTTCTGCCAGAAGTTTTCGAATAACAGGCAAATATTCCGAGGCTCCTTCGCGATGATAGTCGCGCGGAAAGCAGTCCCAGAAAGTTTCCTCGTTAACTTGTAATTGTTCGTTGGCCGGGTTCCCGTAGATCATAGCACCCAGTCGGCCGTTGCCAATGGGTAAGGCTTCTTCCCATTCGGTGGCAGGTTGGTTGTACCATAGCGTTGCCTCGTTTTGTGGTTGCGTTTTGCATTGCACCATAAACATAAGCAGTGCAACAGCGACAATAATATTCAGCCTTGGATGGTATTCATTTCGAAATGTTCTCATATGTCAACTTTATTTTGTATTTGTGATTGTCTTAATATGTTTCGAGTTCAAATGAGCTATTGAAGGTGATATTTTGCCTTCGTTAACCAAAAAATCGCCTTCTAAATCGTTACTAGTGATTGATTCGTTGGTTGTAAATAATAAAATATCACGTCCGCGACCTTTATCGAAGGTGAGTGTTTTGCCTGAGCTAGTTTTCAATGTAAACGGTGAAGAAATGCTCACTTTTTGATTCATTTTAATAATAACTTTATCCGAATCGATCCATGCGTCGGTTATTGTAATAACTGGAGCTGAACGTGGATGCCATTTGTTTTTGAAGGTTTGGTTTGCACTAAGAATGTATAGTTTGGTGTGGTTTATATTGTTGGTGTACCACTGGTAAGGTTCACCTTCTTTGTGGCAATTGAAAAAGAAATAGCGGTTGCCGTAAAAATACGGACGATTATTTTCGGGGTTTTTGTACGTTTTGTGGTAGATTGGTTTGTCGGCCATTCGTTTCGAAAATTGGCAGTCGATAAAATAGTATTGAGCATCGTAGTGATGCCGCCCCAGGAAAAAATGTTGTACTCCGTCGAAATAGCAATTTTTCACCACTACTTTTTCATTTTCATTATTGAAAGCTCCGTGCCATAAGGAACCAATGGCTTCGTGTTGGTAGAATTCTGAGTTCTCAATAAAGGCGTTGCCACATACTTTTACAAAATCGACGGCTCCTTCCAACTTGCAGTTGTTAATGTAGTACATTCCATTGTGGTTGTTGTATAGTTGAACAGAATTTGAACCTACATTTTTTATTTCACAGTTATTTAGTATTACCCGAGTGCCCGAAGAAAAAACAACAAATGCATCCTTTCCGGTTAAGGATTGTGTGTTTTCAATTGTTAGATTGCTTAATATGATATCATCGGCATGAATGTTAACCACGGCTGGTCCTTCGTAGTCGCGATTTTTCTCCCAGTCGGTTTTAAGCTGCTTGTAGTGAATAATTGTTTTCTTGCGGCTTTCACCTATAAGCGATACGAAGTTATTGTCTATTCTAATTTTCTCGTTGTATATTCCGTTTTTTACGAAGACGATATGGCGTTGGTTGTAACTTGCCGGAATATTATTTAATGCTTCGCTAATCGTTTTGTAAGTGCCCGAACCGTCGGAGGCAACCACTGCATCGTAATTCTGGGCTCTTGTAAGCACTGAATGAAGAGAGAAAAACAAAAAAATGATTAAAAATGATTTCGTATTCATATTTTTTTCAAGCTGAAAACTCTTTTTAAATAGGCATTTGATATTGACACACATTCATCTTTCAAAAAAAGCAATTACCAGTGCAGCCTTGTGTTTACAAAGTGCACTGGTATTTGCTTCTTCTTAAATCGAATATGATTTTAACGATTGAGTTCGATGGCCGCTAAAATAAATGGCCCAACTCCTTTTGTGTCGTTCTTAACAATGGTTTCAGTGGTATAATATTCGTAACTTCCATCGCGATATGGATTACCACCGAGGCCGCAGCTTCCACAAATGTTTATCATGCTAGGCAGCTTGTCATCGTCGGTTATAATGAATGTTTTTACCATGTCGTCGAAAGCGTTGTTGGCTGTTTCGAGATACGATTTATCGAGGTAGCCTTTATTCGCACCTTTGGCCATTGCATAAATGTACATGGCTGTACCCGAGCCTTCAAGGTAGTTTCCTTCTTGTCCGCCATGATCTAAAACCTGGTACCAGCAACCACTTTCCTCATCGCGTACTTTAAGCAAGGCATCGATTGTTTTGTTCAGAATATCAATTACATCCTGTCTGTCGGGATGGTCGATTGGGAGGTAATCGAGTACATCGACCAGTGCCATAACATACCAACCCATTGCGCGGCTCCAGAAGTGCGGCGACTGGCCGGTTTCGGGATCAGCCCAGCGTTGTTCTTTGCTCTCGTCCCATGCGTGATAAAGTAAGCCAGTTTCTTCGTCGAGCGTTTTTTCGTATGTGAGTTTGATTTCGTGTGTGGCAACATCGTACCATTTGGGAGCATCAAAGTTATTTGCGTACATTGTCAGAAATGGTATTCCCATGTAAACTCCATCGAGCCAAATTTGCCAGGGATATCTTTGTTTATGCCAAAAACCGCCGGTTTTGGTTGTGGGATGATTTTCCATCTGTTCAATAAATTGTGGCAGGGCTTTAGCGTATTTATCTTCGCCGGTGCGGTTATGTAATATTATAATATTTCTTGCCGGGTTGATATAATCGATGTTATATTTCGATTGATCGTAACGTGGAATGCTGCCATCTTCTTCGATAAGCATATCCATGTATGTTTTCATGTAGTCCGAATATTTTTGGTCGATTTTGCCCAGCTTGTCGATGGCCATGCCCACCATTGCCACATCGTACGACCAGCCGGCGCGAGTGCGACCATTGTAATAGGCAAGCGAATCGTGTCGTTCCATAATTGCATCGGCCATTTTAATGCTCCATTTTTCAGAGGAATTGCTTGTGTTTGTTTTTTTTGAGTTGCACCCGGCAAATACTACCGGGAGTAAAAAGATGATCATTGCTAATTTTTTCATACTGATATTGTTTTATTGATTTCTGATTCAATTTAGACTTACGATTATTTCTGTTTATTTGTTTCAATGATGACAGGACTTTTAAGGAATCCAAACGGAATAAAATAATAGGTATCGGTCCATATTTTGGTTTCATCGCCTGTTTTTCGTAATTCGTACCAGTTATTGTCGCCCCGGGGATCGGGGAATCCACCTGTGCCTGTGAAACTTTTTGGCCCTACCCGGGTTACTTCACCTCGTTTTTGATGGTGTGGTCCCAGCAGGTTTCTTAATGAATTATACATGGTTACTTTCAGTTTATTTTCGCCTGTAACAGCAGCATCACTTATGTCAATTGTGAAAGGCGACCAGGTGAGTGTATCGAGTACTTTTCCGTTAAGTTCAACTTGCATTACAATGGCTTCAGTATTGGGAAAATGAAGAGAGCGGTTTTTGCCGCTTTCAAACTCGTTAAGTTCAAAGGTTTGCTCCAATACAAATCCGCCCGAGTAAAAGGGGTATCCGTTGGGCACTATATCACCTTCAAATGCCGCATCTTCTTTTGTAATGGCGAAACTACTAAAACCGTGAGCAGGTCTTTCGGTAAAAAGCCCTGTCGCATTCCGGTGGGTATCGTTTAATATAGAATGGTTTTCACCGTTAACTGCAAAATTTCCAAAAACGTAAATGCTTTCAAGTTCACTTCCGTAGCGTATTTTCTGGATGCTGCTGGTGTCGTTTGGTGTCGAAAAGTTCAACTCCATTTCAATTGTATTAACACCCACGTGAATTTGTTTTGCTATGTTGGCAACCGGAAAACCGTGGTCGATAAAAAATGTGTCGGCAGTGAATGCAACTGGTTGGCTGTTTATTTTGATTTTGTCGAACATGCCGGGTTGTTCAACCGAGAGGTTTATCTCGTTTGGTTTGTGCTCAATAATGAACGAATATTTAAGTTCCAGATGTCCATTGTAGTTTTCGTCGGTTAATTGTTTCATAATTGCAATAACAGGTTCCGATTGGCTCCATGATCTTCCTTCGGTTTTGTAGCTGGCAAAATCGATGGTGAGCATGTTGGGATTAAGCCTTCTTCCAGACCACTGAGCGTCTAGTTGTTTTATAGTTGCTTTTTCTGCTTTAATGTTATATGTGCCGGCTATAGTTGCATTGTTACTTAATTTGCCGGTTGTTACCCAAACCGATGACGATGATGGTAGTTCAATTTCAATATTGCCATTATTGTTCATTGTTAATTCAAAGCATTTCCCGTTCGATGGATTCCAAAGCACTGGATTGTCTTCAATTTGATCAGCATTTACAGTGAAAAGCACAGCTTTGGTGTGCGACGAGTTGTAAAATTGTACAAGTTTTCCGTCTTCTGTGTATCGGTTTTGCGTCCATATCAGTTCGTTGTCAGATCCCGATAAAACAACAGGTGGCGTAATGTGGCTGGTTAATTCTGTTGCCAGGTTATCAATATTAATTTCAATGGCAATTTTTTTAAGTTTTTCCAGTTTTTCTTTTGCTTCGTCTCCGTCAATATACGCAGGGAAACGGTGGGTGTAAAACAACTTCCCACCATTTTCAACCACTTTGCTTAGCATATTGTAAGTGGTTTCTCTAATTGTGAGCATATCGGGCAGAATTACATTCGGATACGACATTGCACCTACAATCAACTCATTGTTATTTACAAAAGCAGTATCGGCCAGAATCTGCTCGTCGCCGATGTCGTAATCGAAATGACCTGCCTGAAGTTGGCGGAGTACTTGCAGCATTTGAAAAGTGAAGTTGCCATCCGACTCACCTTTTATATATTCGCTTTCAAGCGGACTAATTACCAATGTCTGTGGCCTGGTTTTTCCAATGGTAGTAGCATAGGCCAGTCGTGCCATATAATCTTCAATTTTATTGTTGAAAGCCCAATACGGTTGATGATATGAAAAGGTAGGCGGGTAATCGCGTTTGCGTAGCCCTTTCAGACTGTATGCTGTTAGGTGAGGTACAAAATGGTTAATTCCGTGAATGGCGTGCCACCCTGCAATCCATTTCCGATCTTCAAAATTCATGTTATGGCCTGTAATACCAAACAGTTCGCTCATTCGTCGTGGCATTTCGAACTGGTTGGCCACGCTGGTAAGTCGTCGTGCAGTAAGCAATCTGCCACTAATTGTAAGCCCAAGATGATCGATGCCCGGTACATGCATGCTGCGATAATGAAGCATTGAATTTCCTATGCGGTCGCGAACTTTTTCAAGTGCATCTTCACCAAGATAGTGGCCGGTGAACAAAAAACCGTTTTCAGCACAGTATTCTGTAATTTGTTTTGTAAAACTTTCTTCGTATTGTAATGCTACTGTCTGGTAGTATTGAAGCCTTACTTTTCGCCAGTCTTTTTTCTCTTCGAACAGTTGTGGAATTTTATCGCTTAGCTGATATCCCCAGAGTTGTTCAAATTTATCAAGTATAGTTGGCGAATATGAGTAGATGCCTTCGTGTGGTGTTAACCGATCGAAATAACGGGCGTGAATGTGTGGCTCGTCGCTGAAAATTGTAGGAGTGTATAATGAAGTTTGATTTTTGTACTTGTCGAAGTAAGGTTTGTGGGTGCTGTTGATAAAAGAATCGACAACTACCGGATTCATTAAATCGACCCAGGCCGTTCCGTTAAAAACGGGATTACCCATTTGTGCAGTATATTCAATATAATTGTAATCGTCGTCTGATATAATAATTTTAGAACCTGCAGGAAGAGGGGTTGATTTTTTAAGTCTGACCAACGATTTTGCCCTGAATTCTTCACCCATGCGCGGAATAATACCTCCTGCATAGCCGCTGGGCCATTTATCTTCATCGTAAAAGCTTGCCCATAAATCCAGTTTATTAGCTTCTTCTACAGCAGCATCAATTGCTTTCCACCAGTCGTGGCTAAGGTAGCTTGTTAGTAAGCCGTCGCGGCTATGTAAATACATTCCGCCCATGCCGGCATCTTTTAGCGATCTAACTTGTCTTTTTATTTCAGATGGTTCCAGCTTGTCGTTTAAAGAATAAAACGGAAAAGAACGAAATTCAGAATCCGGATTTTGAAACTCTTGATAACTGATTGTGTTGTTGTATTTGCCGGTAAAAGTGTTTTTTTTATCAATGTTTTGTGAGCAGGCAAACAAAACGAAAAACAGAAATGGAATTGATTTAATCGTCGAGAATCGGTTCATATATAATATCATTTTTAAATATACATTTACATATAAAGAGGTTTCGGGAACGAATAAATATATAAGGCAATATTAGTATAAAATATCCAGATATCAATGAAAACGATACCAATATCGAGTTTGCTGTAATAAGTTAAAATTACTTGTATTGAAATCATTTGAAAAATAGTAGAAGATTACAAACGGCTGATGTAGATATATCAAAGATTGAGAATGAAAAAACCCATATTTATGACAACGTTTACATTCATTTTTTATATATTGCAGCGTATTTAAAAAATCAATAGATATATGGCGAGCATGAATGAAGTTGCCAAAAAAGCCGGAGTTTCGGTGGCAACTGTTTCGCGTGTGTTGAATAACAGCACTAATGTAAATGATGAGACCAGAGCCAGGATACTTAAAGCAATAAAGGCACTTAATTATCAACCAAGCCGGGTAGCTAAAAGACTACGTTCAAAAAGTGTATCGAGCAACTTACTTGGTGTTTTAATCCCGGATATTGAAAACCCCTTTTATGTTGATGTATTGCGCGGAATTGAGGATGTTGCCTACAACCATAATTATGCTATAATAATGTGTAATTTTGGTCAGGATGAGAAGAAAGAAAAGCTTTACCTTGAAATATTACAATCGGAGTCGATTGACGGGTTAATTGCAGCACCGGCAAGTGAAGATGACCTTCAGCTGAAGAAAATGGTGAGCGACGGTCTGCCTGTAGTTTGTGTTGACCGAGGGTTGAGTAACACTGAGGTAGATTTGGTATTGGTTAATAATGAACGTGGTGCCTATTTGGCGGTGGATCATTTAATAAAGCGAGGCTACAAACGCATTGCTTATATTGCAGGGATGCAGTCAATACCATCGAGCCGCTATCGGGAAATGGGTTACAAAAAGGCTCTTGAAGATAATGGGATGACATTTGATGAAACACTGGTTCGTTTTGGTAATTCGAAACATCAAAGTGGTGTTGAGTTGTGCCGGGAGTTGCTTTCGTTGCCTGAACCTCCTGATGCTGTGTTTACAGGAAATAACCTTATAACCCTTGGTGCACTTGAAACAATCCATAGCCAGGGCTTAAAAATACCAGGTGATATTGCCATTGTTGGTTTTGATGATATGTACTGGGCCAGTTCGCTTAATCCGCCTTTAACGGCTGTTCGTCAACCGGCTATAGAAATAGGACGAAGAGCAGGAGAGTTGTTGATACAACGAATCAGCGACACCAAAAGGGCACCTATCCAAATGATGCTTAATGTAGAGTTAATTGAACGAAGTTCTACATAATTTCACGTTTTTTAAGTAAAGATGGTTGCCAAAAAACTTGATAAGATGATTTTGCAGTACTATATTTGGAATTGGAAAATAATTTGAAATGAATATACAATTGAGAATAATGAAGCAAATGAGAATAATGAAGCAAATTTTTAAGAATTGTTCTTTTATTTTTATCTAATAAATTTAAAACTAATACTTATGAAAACTTTTACATTGAAGTTTCTTGTGATGGTTTGCGCTTTCGTCGTGTCGGGCATGACGATGGGGCACGCACAAGAATGGAACATTAGTAGTGATAATTTTAATGCCTTGGGCGATATTGTTGAAACCACCACGGTTGATGGATTAACAATTTATGCCAGTGCAGAAAAAGATGTAACAATTGACGATAACAACAAATCAGTCGATGGTATGGACTTTTCCTTCCGCTTGAAGTTAGGTGGTAGTGGTAGTTTAAGTGATGGTGTAGCCGAAACACGTGTCTTGGCTTTTGATGTTGCCGGCAATACAAACATTTCTGTTGCTGCTATGTCATCAAATAGTGACAACGATCGCGAATTGATTGTGGTTAATGCAACAAGCGGTGATACCATTGGTACACATGCGGCTTTAGGAGCAGAATTGACCATGTCAACTTTCCAGTACGAAGGTGATGCGACTTCTATTTATATGTATTCACCTTCTAGTGGTGTCAATATATACTATATTAAAGTCGCAGCGCCACAACTCGAGACTTTAGCTGCTTCTGCAGGAGCTATGACGCCCGAGTTCGATCCTGAGAAAACAGCTTACCAGGTGAATCTTCCTGCAGGAACAACCACTTTTGGTCTTACCGCAACAGCAGCCGAAGGTGTTGAGGTTAACGTTCCTGACGACCTGACTGTAGCCGATGGTGGAAATTACGAAATGACCGTAACTGCCTCCGATGGTGTGGCTACAGCATATGCCGTAAATGTTCATGTTCAGGCCGATGGCGAAATTTTATATGTATCGTCATCCGATGGTGTTTATTCTGTTGCAAGAGCTTTTGATACGAATGTATATGATGCCTTAGTAGCAGCTGGATATTCTGTAACTTTTGCAAGCAAGCGCATATTAACCGAGGAAGGTTTTGACTATTCTCCTTATGCCGGAATGGTTCTTAGTGGTGGCATGGGATCTTCGCGTGCAAATGGTGTAGCTCAAAATGCTTATCCGATTCCATGTGTATCGATGCAAAACGATGGTCCTAAGAACAACAAGTGGGGCTGGGTTAACGATAATAACGCAGAAGAATATGCGACCACAAAATCGTACGACGCGAGCAACGTTCAGTTCAAGATTTTGAACAACGAACACCCCATAACATCTGGTTATGAAGTTGACCAAATGATTACATGGACAAACGGAACAGCAGAATCAGACGATTTCTTAGGAAAAGAAATAAAGTATTACAATTTAACTGATAGTATCCCCGAGGCAGTTGCTTTAGCAACAATTCCAGGAAACGATGGACAAACAATGCCAACTATGTGGGCAGTTCCTAAAGGAACATCAGTACGCTCATTGCAATTAGATGGTAGTGGCTATGCAAGAACAGAAACAGCAAGTAATGTCGTTTTGATGTACTTGTTTAATGATGGTTTGTTGTATGCAGCTCCAGGTTTTGATGAATTATTAACGAAATCGCTTGCTTGGGCAATTGATGGTGATGATGCTTGTGTGTTCGAGCCTTTTTATGCAGGTATTGAAAATCTGACTCCAGATCCAGAAGGTGCAGATATTAGCCTTTGGGATGGCTGGGGTCTAAAAAGTATTGTAACCGGATCGGAAGCCTATTGTGGACCATCTTCAATATTGCTCGAAGATTTAATGGGTGGAGAAGGTTGTGGATGGCCAGACAGATCAGCAGCTATGGATGTTGCTGCGTTTGAATGGATGCCTAATACAACCTATCATTTGCGTGCAATGGTTAAAACCATTGATGGTCCTATTGGTTTCTTGGCCAAAGGTTCAGTTGATAATGGTGGCGGTGATTTTGGTTTCGGTTTGGATACCCAAGGAGAGTGGATGCAGCTTGATACAACATTTACAACAAGTGCTACTCCTGTTGAAGGATTCTTCAGTTTCAATACATGCGACTTTAACTCTACAGCAACCAAAACATATATTGATAACTACGAGTTGTATGCATTGCCTTCAACTGTTAAAGTAGCTTACGTAACAGATTTTTCTAATTTAACAGCAGTAGGTGCTTCAGATCCTATTGTTGCCATGTTGGAAGCCGATGAAAACATCGATCTGACTGTAATCGAACATGACGCAGACGATACCGATGGTCCGCTGGATCTTAGTGCATACGACGCTGTGGTTGCACAGGAAGCTTTTGGTTCTTCATCAACGATCTACCAAAGAGGCCAAACAC
>JAQICD010000022.1 GCA_027858715.1 Prolixibacteraceae bacterium | reverse complement strand
TCATCTTCTATTTGCTTTTTAGCCTCCGGTGTGAAATTTCTGAAGTCGATATTTTTGAAATATACACGGCCTTTATTCTCGAAATCATCCTGTGCATCGCGCAGGAAATTCACTTTCTGAAATGCCTTACCCAGTTTTCGGGCCGGATAAACAAGTCCGTTATAGTTTTTAGGCTCATCGCTATAAAAAACACGCAGGCACATTAACCCCACCACTTCAGCTGAACCGTAAATGTATTTTTCAAGCAATGTTTTATCGAAAATCTCATGGTTCAGATCCATTTCCATGCTGTCGAGAAAAGCATCAATCAGCTCACCATCAATTTGGCATTGATTAACCGCTCGCTGAAAACTGTCGAGTATAGGGTTGAGGCTTATGCCTCGCTTGATGGCTTTGTAGGTTTCTTCGCGAAACTCTTTCAATAGAACATCTTGCTTGTAATCGAAAAAAGTATCTACTATTTCATCGGCATAACGTACAAAACCATAAATGCTGTATATGTGATCGCGATACGCTTTGCCCAGCAAACGAACACCCAGCGAGAATGAAGTACTGTAACGCTTTGTGGTATTTTTACTGCATTGCAGGTTATTTTTTTGAAACAGTTCTATCATAATTTAAAAGGTTTTCGGTGGTTAATTTTGAGCTGATTACAGCCATGGGCAAACCCGTTCCGGGTACGGTTGAGGCTCCTACGTAAAAAGTGTTTTTATACTTCTCGTCGTGATTGGCAGGCCTGAACCAGGCTATCTGGTTCAAATCGTGTGCCAGTCCGAGCCCGCTGCCTTTGTACAAATTAAACATATTTTGCCAATGGTCGGGCGAAAGCACGGTTTTGCTTTCAATCATGTCATTTATGTTGTACCCCGTGCGTTCCGATAAATCATCGATAATATTTTGTGCTATAGATTCGCGGTCGCTGTAATCGGGCTTAAAACGCAAATCGGGCGACGGGCATAAAATAAATAAACTGTCTTTGCCTTCAGGCGCATATTCCGGATTGTTTTTCGACTGCACATTTACATAGTAGTAAGGTTTGGCGAACGATACTTTGTTTTTAAATACCCCCTTGGCATACTGGTCGAAGTTATTGCCTAAAAAGTAATTATGATGTTGCAGTTTGTCAACCTTACCGTTTAATCCCAGGTAAATGGTAAGCGGAGCCATGGTCCATTTCTTCTTGTTAAGCCGTTTTTCTGAATATTTTTTTCTCTTCAATATTTCGCCCCTGAATGAGGCTGCATCGGCATTAATGACGTAATAATCGGCATGCCATTCGCGACCGTTTTGGTCAACCAGGTAATCAATTTTATCGTTTGTTGTTATTGCTTTAACAATCTCAGTGTTGAAGTAGAAATCGACCTGTCTTTCGCGTAAAACTTTAAATAAACCTTCTACAATTCTGTACATGCCGCCTTTTACATTATGGTAGCCATCGTGCTTTAATTCAACATAATTGAGCAACGAATAAATCGCCGGAGTATCGAATGGTGTTGCGCCGAGGAAAAATCCCACGAGTGAAAAAACCATTCTCGCTTCCTTCGATTCAAAACTGTCGCAAAGCTCTTTCCACATCGTTTTAAACAATAGTGGACTATGCTTTAACGGCACCCGTGTAAGTTGCATGAAATAATCAAACAACGATGTAAAGTTACGATGTACAATTTTATCTTCAGTGTCGTGAAAAAGTTGACCTGTTTTCTGGAGGTGTTTTTCTATTTTGGCCTTAAAATCAGGTTCAAATGAAGCAAACTCCTCCGAAAGTTTATCCAGATCTTTGTATATGGTAAAGGTTTTTGGGATTCCGTCAATATTCACGGTAAAAAGCGGGTCGAGCTCAATGAACTCAAAAGGATATTCAATATTCGTACTTTTTACCAGTTCGTCAAATTCATAACTCATGCTGAAAAAAGTGGGGCCCAGGTCAAACTTAAAGCCATCTTTCGATAAGCGGTTTAACCGCCCGCCTGCCTGATGGTATTTTTCGACCATTTTTACTTTAAACCCTTCCGATGACAGGCGTAATGCGGTACTTAAACCGCCCAGGCCTGTGCCCACTATTATTACTTGTTTTTTATTCATGCATGATAATGTTTTGTACCTTCACAAGTCCTTAAAGTTATGGCTATTTTACCGAAATAAACTAATTTGTTGTAAAATTGTTCGTTGCTTGTATAGAAAAATTTAAATGAAATTTAAACAAAATGAAAAAGATTTCGGTAATTGGTTCTGGAATAGGGGGCATAGCATCGGCTTTGCGGTTTGCAGCAAAGGGCTATGAAGTAACAATTTTTGAACAAGCAGAAACTGTTGGCGGAAAAATTGGCGAGTTAAAAAACGGTGAATTTCGTTTCGATACCGGCCCATCGCTTTTCACATTGCC
>JAQICD010000015.1 GCA_027858715.1 Prolixibacteraceae bacterium | reverse complement strand
GGACGAGATTACGAACTCTATTGTGGTTGGAAATATGAGAAAAATGATTGGGAAGTATCTTACATTGGAATGGAAAAGAAACTCAATGATATGGGAAGGGATTTAATTGCACTAAAGAATATGACTCATCACATAATTCAATGTAAATATTGGTCTAAAAAGAAAACCATTCACGAAAAGCACATAACTCAACTTTTTGGAACTAGTGTTGAATATGAATTACAACAACCAAAGGGAGTTAAAGTAGTCCCAGTATTCATAACAAGCACAAAACTATCTGAGACAGCAAAGGTTTTCGCTGAGAGATTGGGTGTTGTAGTTAAGGAAAATATTCCTCTTTTAGATTTTCCAAGGATTAAATGCAATGTAAATCAAGGATTCTCAAAAATTTACCATCTACCTTTCGACCAACAATATGATAGGACAAAGATTAATAAAAAAGATGAAATTTATGCTTACACAGTGAAAGAAGCAAGTAATGCGGGGTTTAGAAGAGCCTTTAAATATTTTGGATAAGTACTAGCGCCAACAATTTGACATATATCATAGGCCGTTTAGGCTGTCACACCAGCTTCTGTAGTTCCTAGCAGCACGCCAAATCGTAGATTTGACAGTGCCGAGATTGAAAGTTCACAGTAAAATCTACGATTTTGTGGTCACTGAGCTTGTCGAATGTGCTCTGTGACGTTTAAGAAGAGAAATCAAGTTCTAAAGCCACACTTTCCATCTGTGTGCCGAGAAACAATGGACGGCATAATATCCATTGTATGCTGTAAATGAGATGGTGGAAACCTGTTGTAAGGTGGGCCCACCGAAGTCGTCTTTCAGGAGAGGGCTTCAATCGGAGCAAAGCGAAGATCACGATCACCAAAATAGGCAATAGTGAGTAAATCGCCTAAAGGTGCTTTGGTAAAGAGCCAAGGTATTGAGCGTTTAGGAGAATACAGTCCACGAGGCTGTCAGGTAGGTATAAAAGAGATGAACGTGAGTGAACCTCTGATGAAGTGTCGAGAAAGTGCAACTTTCTGTCAAAAGCCGCCAAAGGATGGTGGAGGTGATAAGTGTAGCGGTCACCTGTTTATTGGCTACACGGCAGACGTCATTTAGGAGGCATGACTTTTATACGGGCTCTACAAAGGAACTTGAGAACCTGCACCACCGTGCTAAGGGAACAGCGCAATAGGTACACCCTAGAGGCTAAATACCAATAGGTCGTGTAGGGACGGACTGAGTCGTAGTAGCGATGAAGTTTCTGTAATGGAAACCGAGCAAAGGACTCAGATTATACAGTATCATCACATTTAACAACTCGCTAAGAGAATGACTTTATGGAATGAAACAAAATCAGTACCGATAAGCAAAGACCAAGTATGGTCAGCTTATAATCGAGTACGAGCCAACAAAGGCGGGCCTGGGGTGGATGGAGTGAGTATGGCTGAATATGAAGCTATATGCTCCAAGCACCTGTATAAACTCTGGAACCGTATGGCGTCTGGCTGTTACTTTCCACCAGCAGTGAAAGAGGTAGAAATACCGAAAGATGATGGAAAGAAACGAAAGCTAGGTGTCCCCACGATAAGTGACAGAGTAGCCCAAATGGTCGTGAAAGAGTATCTAGAACCCCGATTTGAAAAGATATTTAGCCCCAATTCTTGCGGTTATCGTCCAAGTAAGAGTGCGCATCAAGCACTTGCAGTTGTACGAGAAAACTGTTGGAAATACAACTGGGTTATAGACTTAGATATACAAGGTTTTTTTGATAATATTTCACACGAGAAGTTAATGCTAGCATTAGAGAAGCACGTGCCTGAAAAATGGGTATTGATGTATATCAAACGCTGGCTAAACTCCCCTATCGAAAAGGAAACGGGAGAGCTACAACACAAAGAAGGCAAAGGCACGCCACAAGGGGGTGTCATTAGTCCTCTGTTAGCTAACTTATTTCTCCACTACGCCTTTGATAAATGGCTCGAACAAGAGTATCCAACAGTGAAATTTGTGCGTTATGCTGATGATGCCATCATACACTGTACTAGCCAATCACAAGCCAAAGAGTTACTGGCTGCCTTGCATCAACGTATGGGCGATTGTGAGTTAACACTACACCCCGATAAGACGAAACTTGTCTATTGTCGGGATTACAAACGAAGAGGAACTTTTAAGACTGTGAAATTTGACTTTCTAGGGTTTAGCTTCCAACCACGTGAGACGCGATCGAAATACACAGGGCGTTTATTCCTTGGGTACGATTGTGCTATAAGTATTAGCCGACGCAAGCTGATAAATGAAAAGTTAGAAGCGATTAATTTCGTTGATATGCATTTCAAAAGTATTATAAGTATTGCTCAAAAGCTCAATCCTTTGATTCGAGGTTGGATTAATTACTATGGGAAGTTCAGAATGAGCGAACTCTCAAAAGTGTTTTATCTTTTACGGTGTAGATTAGTAAGATGGATACGAAATCGGTATAAACGCTACAGATATAACTTAAATAAAGCCTTCGATTGCCTAAACAGAATAAGGAAACAATATCCGACGCTGTTTTATCATTGGCAAGTAGGTTATTATTAATAAATTTGTAGCTAAGATTGTATAATAAGAGCCGTGTGATGGGAGACTATCAAGCACGGTTCTGTGAGAGGCTTAGGGTGAAACTCCCTTTGCCTACTCGACAGTAATCGTTGGCTGTCAGCTAAAAATTCACTCGACATTGAAAATCGATGTTCAAAAAAAACAATGATTAGAATGCTTGTTAACACGTGTAAACAATCAATTAGACTCTAAATAGTACAGAAAGTTTTTTTCATGGAAAAAAATTGTGAAACAGAGTATAATAAGTATAGGAGTTCTATAATACAATAAATTATGAAAGACAATCGCAGTAACAGTTTGATAGTGATGATTACATTGGTTTTTATTTTATCCTCTTGTGGGGTACAACAGAACTTATCTATTTCATACAAATTACACGAAGGTATGACAAAATCAGAAGTTGAATCAATAATGGGGCTACCAATTAAAACTGATTTCTACAAGAATGTAGATGAATGGCATTACTGTAAAACGGGAATGCCAGCAAATGAGTTTCTATCATTGTTTTTTTATGAAGAGTTGCTTGTTGCAAAAAAGAATTATTCTGTTATAGTTGACGATATAAATGGAAATCCAGGATCGTGTGAAATATATATAAAGATGGGAAACTATTCTGAACCTGACATAGTAGTAGAAATTAGATCCAGATAGTATTTTACACAAGAATATGAATTAGTCAAGAAGTAATATGGCGATACTAATCATCCAAAAAACAAAAAAAATTAAAGCCGAACAACTAACACGCTAGCATAGATAATGTGGCGATTTTGGCTGTCACACGATCATTAAGGTTTCTAGCAGCACGCCAAATCATAGATTTACAAACGAATAGTTGATTTTTTTTGTGTTTATGATTAAGAATTGACAGTGTCTGAATTGGAAAGTACACCGTAAAATCTATGATGTGGTGGTCACTGAGCCCGTCGAATGTGCTCCGAGGCTATCTTGAAAGGACTTAGTTTCTAAAGCCACACTACCATCTAGCAATCGTTATCGCCTATTAAAAAAAACGTTACACGTTTAGAATAAATAATAAGAATCTTATCTTTGCTTTATGGATTTAAAACATAATAATCAGGAATATAGAAACTGGATTGTAGAGCTAAAAACTAAGATTCATTCAGCTCAGAACAAAGTCGCATATACTATTAATTCTCAATTGCTAGAATTATACTGGCAGATAGGAAAAGACATACTTGAAAAGCAGCAAGCTACAAAATGGGGAAGCAATTTTATTGAACAGATTGCTATTGAACTGAAGCACGAATTTCCCGATATCAAAGGGTTTTCTAGACGAAATCTTTACGCAATCCGACAGTGGTACTCTTTCTATTCGACTAAATATAAATTTGTGCCACAGCACGTGGCACAAATACCTTGGGGACACAACAGGTTAATCATTTCA
>JAQICD010000269.1 GCA_027858715.1 Prolixibacteraceae bacterium | reverse complement strand
TCATTGGGGTTCAAAGAACGTCCTTTTGTTAGGAAATCAAAAGTGGTGACCCAACAATAATTCTCAATTTGGCTAATGACTGATATGCAGATGTTTGTGGAAATTTATTTGCAAGTTGGGTTAACAACTTATATTTTTGGCGTGACAGTATAATTAAAAAATTTAAAACATGAACGAAGCACATTTTCATTTGATGGTAAATCATTTTCCAATCATCTTCCCCATTGTAGGAGTAATTGTTTTAATTACAGGACTTATTTCTAAATCAGAAGCTGCAAAACGAATTGCTTATTTAATTTTTACAATCGGAGCATTAACAGCAATTGCAGCAATGACAACAGGCGAAGGGGCAGAAGATATTGTAGAAAAGATTAATGGCGTTAGTGAAAGCTACATTGAAACCCACGAAGAAGTAGCTGGAACATTTGCATTACTCTCTTATATATTAGGTGGACTTTCTATATTTGGACTTTGGGCAAGTTTTAAGCAAAAGTCATTCTCAAATATTTTCAGTTTGGTAATATTAGTGTTTTCTTTTGTCGTTTTATTTTTCGGTTATAAAACAGGAACAGCTGGTGGCGAAATAAGACATTCTGAAATAAGAAGCGAAAACATTGTTCCTACTACTGATATAGACATAAGACAATAGACTTTAATACCCGATTAATAAAACAAACACGAAATACCTTCCGAACGCTATCGTAATATTATTCTAAAGGCATTCGTGGCCATTTTTCGATGAATACTGCTTATGAATAAGATTATCATGTGTCACTTTCAATTATGAAGTAATACACATTAACCCTCTCGTTTTCAATAATGAATGACTTGTAGATACAAAACGCAAAAGAAAGGATTAAGTAAAATAAGTGAAGAAATCAAAACATTTATCGAATCAACTTTGTTGGCTATAATAGGTTAATGAACAATAAAAATATGGAAACATGAACAAAAACATGGGTACAGCAGACCGTATTATCAGAGTGATAATTGCTGCAATAATAGGAGTTTTATACTTTACAGATACAATTACCGGAACATTAGGTATTATTTTGTTGGTTTTAGCCTTAGTTTTTGTTTTAACAAGTTTGGTGAGTTTTTGTCCGCTCTATTTACCCTTTGGTATCAAGACTTGTCATTCAAAAGAAAAAAAATAAGGCAGCACACAGCAATTAAAGGAATAGGCAGCTGACGTACTAAATGTCAACCAATTCACATCTTACTTTTTGTTCCGAACTTGCTTTTTCTTTACCTGTGACAACAATACACCAACAAACACAATTGCAAGACCTACAACATCCATAGCCTGCACCTTATCTCCAAAAGCCAACCACGCCATCAACATGGTTAGGGGCGGCCCCAGATAAAACAAACTGGCTACACGGGTAGCTTGAATGCGATCAATTAACAACCACATCAGCGTATATGCTCCCAGTGACACAGCAAGAATCAGCCAAACCATGGTGTAGATAAATTCCGACTCCCATTGGGTCGCTAATTTTTCAATAAAAACAGCTGGCAGGGCTAAAGCAATAGTTGTTGCAATGCTTTGATAAAACAGCGCCAGGTCGAGGGGGATTTTATTGCTTTTTCCTTTTACATCAATTCGTCGCTGTATCAAACTTGCTAAAGTGATTCCGATAACAGACCCCAAAGGGATAAGGTACCCAAAAACTGATGTATAGCTCCCAAAATCTATTCGATAAGATACAGTGAAAACAACACCCAAAAACCCCAACACCAATCCACACCATTGGTAGTAATTTGCTTGTTCTCCGGCAACCACACCCGAAAGTGTACCCGTGGCAAGCGGCTGCAAGGCCACTATTAAAGCTACAATCCCCGCCGGCACATCGTTGTCGAGTGCAAGCAAAACACAAGTAAGCTACACACCATGAGCTAAAACACCAATTAGCATATTGGGAGCTGCCACTTTCCAGCCAACCCACCAAAAACGCTTTCTTGCCAGCAAGTACATGAAAATCATCAACGTTAACGCCAGGTATCGCCAAAAAACCAAAGTGAAAGGCCCGGTGTAAGGAAGCCCGTACTCGGCTCCTATAAATCCGGAATTCCATAGAAGAACGAATCCTGTTGCAAAAATAAGTGTGGTTTTTTTCATCATATCCGGTTCTTGTTTTGGTAGTTCGATGCTGTTTATTTATAATATATTACGCCCATTTCAAAACAAGTGTTGAATAACAAATTTATTTATATTTTTCCGAATACAATGGAGTAAGCGTATTTAAACTTATTGGGTGTTTTTTGTTCTGTTTAATACTATATATTATCATAAAAAATATATTTTAAGGCAGATGCCGAATTATTAAGACGGCATATCTAACTAAAAATATAGCGTATGAAAATCTTGCTCACGGGCACCAAACCCTACATTAGTGGTAGCAACTATCTAAAAAGCATTTAGCCGCGAAATTCAAGCAACCATTCAACTACGATTCCGTCGAAGTATGATAGTAATAAAATAAGGAAACACTTTGAGGTAGAGAAAATGCCAACACCTCTACCCTAAAAACTTTCAAGTACTTGTATCAGCCGTTTTTTCCTTCGGAGTGACACCGGAACTTCGGATCCGTTTTTGAGGATTAAAAATCCACCATCGGATTTATCGAGTTTGGTTACATAGCTAAGGTTAACCAAAAAGGAATGATGTGGCCTGAAAAAGCCGTATTCAGATAATAAGTCCTCATATTCTTTCAAAACTTTTGAAACCATTATTTTTTTCCCATTAACCATATAAAATGTAGTATAATTACTTTCGCTGCGACAGTGGGTAATATCACCTACATCGACTATATTAATTGCTTCGGTTGTTTTTAAAACAATACGGCGGGCCTGCGTTTTGCGTTCGTAATAGTTAAAGAATGTTTGTACCTGTCCATGCAATGCCTCGTCGTTAATAGAATTAATTGCGCGGTTAACAGCATCACAAAAATCGTTTTCATCAATGGGCTTGAGAATATAATCAATAGCACTAAATTTTATTGCTTTAATAGCAAACTCGTTATACGCAGTAATAAAAATAAGTGCGTAATTGTAAGGTTTAATTTTCTGAAGAATATTAAAACCGGTGCCATCCGCAAGGCGGATATCAAGAAGAAGCAATTGCGGCTTATACTCGTTGATGAAATCAACAGCTTCAGCTACAGTTCCACAGCTGCCAATAACTTTAATCTCGTCGAAATTATTTTTAAGCAGAACGTTATTAAGTTCTACCAATTCAGGTTCGTCGTCAACAATAAAAGCTTTAATCATGTGGCTCAATCAATGGAAAATCAATACTTACTAAAGTTCCGGTTTCATTTTCGTTTACTTCACTCAAGTCATTGATTACGAAATTAACAGTTTTTTTGTACTTCTTCTCAAAAAGACGGATTCTTTCTTTAAAAATTATCAAACCCATCGATTTTTGTTGTTCATCATTAGTACTTTTCTCACTGTTAATTCCAACTCCATTATCATTCAATTTTATATGCAGATAATTGTTGCTTTGCGTTACTGTTACGGTTATTTTCAATCCCTTTTTGCAATCAGTTTTTTTAAACCCATGTTGTATAGAATTCTCGACGAAAGGCTGCAACATTGTCGGTAAAACATATATAAAATCGAGTTCAACATCATCATTTACATTGATTTCATAAGTGAAACATTCACGCTGGCGCATCTGCTCAATTTCAAGATAATGTTGCAGGGTTTCTAGTTCTTCTTCCAGTGTGATCAGGCTCTTGTTTGAATTTTTTAGTACCAGACGGGTCAGTTTTGAAAAATTCCCAAGGTAAACAGCTGCTTTTTGCGGTTCGTTATTATATAAAAAACTTTGAATAGATCCCAGTGCATTGAAGATAAAGTGAGGGTTCATCATTGAACGAAATAAGCTGCTTCTAAGTTCAGTTCTTTGCTTTTCAGCTTTAACCTGAGTTACTACGTAAATAACAATCAAGGTTAACAGAACAATAATGGCAACAAAAATAATTATATAATTCTGCTGTGTTTTTACCTGATTTTCGATGGTCAGCAAATCAATTTGCCGTTCTTTTTTATCGGCGTCGTATAAGGTTTGCAATTCATTTAAGTAGCGGGTATTTTGCTCGTTAACAATACTATCGTTAGTGGCGACACCAATTTTATAATAATTAAATGCCTTTTCGAACTGACCTGTTTTTTCGTAATAATCCGATAATAATTTGTAGGATTCCTGAACCAATAGACCTGATTTAATTTTTATTGCCAGCTCATTATACTCGTTAAACGCTTCGTAGGCCTTACCGTAATATCCTTGTGCTATAAAAGCCTTGCCCATGTTGGCATAACTTTGCGAGATGTAATAGTTATCTTTTGACAACCGGGCAAAAGACATTGCCCTTTCAAATTCTCTCAATGCCTTCGAACTTGAACCTTGCTTCAGATATACCTCTCCAATACTGTTGTA
Source organism: Prolixibacteraceae bacterium (assembly GCA_027858715.1). Classification (GTDB taxonomy): domain Bacteria; phylum Bacteroidota; class Bacteroidia; order Bacteroidales; family Prolixibacteraceae; genus Roseimarinus. Next base: position 1,140 of record JAQICD010000269.1, on the reverse strand, counting down.
ACAAATGGCCTTACCAACATCCGAATCAATAATTTTATTTTGCTCAAGCGACATCAGGTAATAGTTCTGCGCAGTTTCTGTTTTACCCATGGCATCGTAGGCATAGCCAATATTGTGATAATTGATAGCCATACCCAGATGGTTATCAATCTTTTTTTCTATTTCAAGTGTTTGATTAAAAACCTCAAGTGCCTGTTGTGGCTGCTTAAGGGCTAGATTAATGTTACCAATACTGTTTAAAGCAATACAGGCACTACGCGTAGCAACTTCATAATTTCCTTTAAAAGCTTCGGAAAGATGCAGCGCCTGCATATGATAATCGAGTGCAATGCGTGGTTTGTCGAGCCTTCGGAAAACCACACCCAAATTATTTAACGCATAAATCTGAATTAATGTGTCGGAACCGGCAAGGCTTAATGCCGATTCGTGAAGCTCGGCTGCTACGGCGTACTCAGCCCTGTCGCGCATCAAAACTCCAAGAATATTTTTAGCATTGGCTTCACCCCAGTTAAACGCCTGACGTTTACTTTCGGCTATTAAATGGCGAAGATATTCTTCTTTCTGATTTTTAGTACGTACATGATCATAAATTTTAAAACTATCAATTATTATCTTAATATCGGCGACAGATAATTTTTTGCCAATAACAGTCAGGCTATCTGGATTCCAAATATTGTCCTGAGATTTTACAGGCTCGGTTTTGTATCCAAACACTAAACTGCCACAAATAATTAGACATGCAACAACACTAAAACTTATTATTAATCTTTTTGCCATATAATATACTACTCCCCCACCTCAGATTTTGTATTATAACTATTGCTTAATTATACGTTGATATTTTCTTTGTTCGTTTTCAAAAATAACTGTTAAAATATAAATTCCATTCTCCAATTCCACCGTTTCGATATTATATTTCTTTGAAGCTGCCGACAATGTGCCGGAAACAACTGCTTTCCCATCAACAGAAATCAGCTCTTACCGTTTCCACATACAGTCGGTATTTTCGTAGGGATATTCTGCTTCACCGTAATCGTAACTCCAATACACTTCGCTTACAATATTGCCACTGGCATCGTATTGGGTTTCGATCTTTTCAAGAATTTTCCAGCCATCAATAATATCATTGAACTTCTGAAC
>JAQICD010000103.1 GCA_027858715.1 Prolixibacteraceae bacterium | reverse complement strand
AAATAAAGTTGTCAACCTTTTCAGCATTTTCTTGTTTGCTGTTTTATTGTTGAACACTATGCTGAACCTTATTAATTAATCTTGTCTAATAGCAATCAAATAAAATAAAACGTTATGTCAAAAAAATATCATTACGAAACATTACAGGTACATGCAGGCCATACACCTGACGAAACCACTCTTTCGCGCGCTGTACCACTTTATCAAACCACATCGTATGTATTTAAAAACTCCGAGCACGGTGCGAACTTGTTTGGATTGAAAGAATTTGGAAACATTTATACACGACTGATGAATCCTACCACCGACGTGTTTGAACAACGCATTGCTGCTCTTGAAGGTGGTGTTGCTGCCGTTGCAACCGCTTCGGGGCATTCGGCACAGTTTTTGGCGCTGACAAACATTCTCGAAGCCGGCGACAATTTTGTGACCTCACCCTTCTTGTATGGAGGATCATTTAATCAGTTTAAAGTTTCGCTAAAGCGTTTAGGTATCGAAGCACGTTTTGCAAAAGACGATACTGCCAATGAAATTGAAAAACTCATTGACGATAAAACCAAAGCGCTTTACGTCGAAAATCTTGGCAACCCAAATTTTAATGTACCCGATTGGGAGAAAGTAGTTGCTGTGGCTAAAAAATATGATTTACCACTGATCGTGGATAATACTTTTGGCGCAGCAGGGTTTTTATTCCGACCCATCGATTATGGTGCCAATGTAGTGGTTGAATCGGCCACAAAATGGATTGGCGGTCACGGAACCAGTGTTGGCGGCGTTGTAGTTGATGCCGGAAATTACAACTGGGGCAATGGCAAGTATCCACAATTTAGCGAGCCTTCGGAAGGATATCACGGACTGGTTTTCTGGGATGTATTTGGCGCCGACAGTCCATTTGGAAACATCGCTTTTGCTATTCGCTTGCGGGTGGAAGGCTTGCGCGATTTTGGCCCGGCCATCAGCCCGTTTAACTCGTGGCAATTGCTGCAAGGGCTCGAAACCCTTTCGTTGCGGGTACAACGCACAGTTGATAATGCACTTGAACTGGCCAAATGGCTCGAAGATTATCCGGCAGTTGAAGCAGTAAACTATGCAGGACTCGAAAGCAGCAAATATCACGAATTAGCAAAGAAATACTTGAAAAATGGTTTTGGTGGCGTGCTTACTTTCCGACTTAAAGCAGGCAAACAAGCTGCATCTGAGCTGGTTGATAATGTTGAACTCATTAGCCACCTTGCTAATGTAGGCGATGCTAAATCGTTGATCATTCATCCGGCGTCAACCACACACCAGCAACTGAGCGAAACTGAACAATTGGCTGCAGGTGTATTGCCCGACCAATTACGTTTGTCGGTAGGTATTGAGCACATCGATGATATAAAAGCCGACTTGCAACAAGCGTTTGACAAAATAATAAGTCAGTAGTCATTAGTCATTGAGTCATTAGTTCAGGATTACTAATGACTCAATGACTGTTGACTATTTCCTAATTTGTTACTTTTGTGTAAAATTTTATAATTTGAAGTATGCCAGTAAACATACCATATCAGCTACCCGCTATAAAAGCACTTGAAGAAGAGAATATTTTTGTAATGGACGAAGCCCAGGCCATGCACCAGGATATTCGTCCGCTACGTATAGCAGTGTTGAACCTGATGCCGGTAAAAATAACCACCGAAACCGACCTGATACGACTTCTTTCGAATACACCTTTGCAGCTCAAACTCGATTTGATAAAGGTGATGGCACATACACCAAAAAATACGCCGGCCAAGCATATGGAAATGTTTTATTCAGACTTTGAGAAAATTAGGCATAAAAAATACGATGGACTCATTGTAACCGGTGCTCCAGTGGAACATCTCGAATTTGAGGATGTAAATTATTGGAATGAAATGAAAACTATTTTCGAATGGGCTGAGCATAATGTACAATCTTCGTTGTTTATTTGCTGGGCATCGATGGCGGCGCTATATCATTATTACGGGATACCCAAATATCAATTGTTGGGAAAAAAATTCGGAGTATTTCATCATGTAGCGAAGTATCCAAAATTACCAATGTTTCGCGGTTTCGACGATGAATTTCATATGCCACACTCACGGCATTCGGAAGTGAGGGCTGATGATATAGAAAAAATACCCGGACTTGAGATAATCGCTGAATCAGATGAAGCGGGGGTTGGAATAATCCAGGAACAAAGCGGCCGTAAACTATTTGTAACAGGGCATTTCGAATATTCGACCTACAATTTAGACGATGAATACAAACGAGACCTGGCAAAGGGTCTCAACATTAACATCCCGAAGCATTATTATAAGAAGAACAATCCGGAGAAGAACCCGGTGGTGCGCTGGCGTGGTCATGCTAATTTGTTTTTTCAAAACTGGCTAAACTACCATGTTTACCAACAAACACCATTTGACATTGATGATATAAAATAAAAAGAGACGCACAGCTGTGTGTCTCTTTTTGTTAACAAACTGTAGTTTGTTGTGTGTTATACAAGATGAACGGTCTCTATCCTTCTGTTGTATTACAAACTCCGTCTCCACCATTTTGCTGTTTCTGCGACTGGTCACCACGATGACCGTTTCCCTGTCCCTTACTGCCTTCTCCTCTTTGTTGTCCGTTTCCTCCGTTCTGATACTGGTTATTTCCATTTCCTGCTGAGACTGTAGCAAGTATTTCTTCGTACTGTTCAACCGGTAAAAGCTGAGGTGAATACTCTACGGCTAAAGCAGAAAGTGAATTGGTGAAAGCTTTCAAATGATTAAAAGAACCATACAGTAGATTTTCATATACCATTTCAATATCAATATTAGTGGTCTCTTCAATTAGTCCTTGCAAGTCAATGATATCTGTTTCTTCAATTAGTGCTCCCACTGCGAGAGCTGCTTCAACCGACTCATCACCCGCTACGGTTAACTCATTGTAAAGCGATTGCAATTCTGCATTGTTATAAGAACCTGCTATTCCTGTTGTGGGATCCTCCATGCCAAAATACGTAAGAAGTGCTAAAACCGATTCTGCATGTTTGCTTTCACTGTTTGCAATTCTTGAAAATACTGTTGTCCCATACTTCTCAAAGAAATACACATAAACATCGTGTGCCAGAAGTTCTTCTTCCCGCATAAAGCTCAGCCCCGCAATATCAACATCAGATAAGTCATCTACCGTTGATGTAAAAGAAGAATCGGCACATTCCCCATCAATAGTTAAACTTTTTTCTGCTGCAAATGAGATTGTCTCGTCTAAAACATCATCGCTGCATGAAGTAAATGCCACTGCAAAAATTACTGCTGTAAATACAAATGTTGTTTTCATGATTCTTTAAAATTTAAATTTATACATATATTGAATTGTATATATGAACCGCTTTGTTTTTAAATAACCCTACCTTGTTTATCGTTTTTTTATATTTGTATCTATGCAATTCGAAACAAAGAAAGCCTTAAGCAAATGCATGGCCATATGCAGTAAAAGCGAAAAGTGTATTACTGATATCCGCAAGAAACTCGAAATCTGGCAGTTGTCCGACAGTGAACTGCAAAAAGTAATAGATGCTTTAGTTGATGAAAAATTTATCGACGAACAACGTTTTGCCGAATCGTTTGTGCGCGATAAGTTTCGGTTTAACTATTGGGGCAAAATTAAAATTGCGTATTACCTTAAAGCGAAAGGCATTTCAAAAACACTTATTGATAGGGCTTTATCACAAATAGCCGATAAGGAATATTCCGAAACTTTACATATGCTGTTGAAGCAGAAAAACAAAATTGTAAAAGCCAATTCAGATTACGAAAAAAAAGCCAAAATAGTACGTTTTGCCCAGGGGCGGGGTTTCGAATACGATAATATTGCCAAATTAATTGATAAGTTGTGAATTTTGTGGGCTACGTTGCAGCTTTCTGTTAACTGTATTACCTTTGCACGTTTACCGATAAAAAATAAATACCATGATATTAAGAGATCAGATAAAGAATTTGGTTGAGCGCCGGGATGCGCTGAGGGGGTATCTTTGACATTGATGTCAAATTGATTCAAATTGAGGAAGAAGAGCTAAAAACACAAGATCCTTCGTTTTGGGACAACCCCAAAGAAGCCGAGGGTCAGATGAAACTCATTAACAGCATTAAACAATGGACCGATGCCTTTGCAGAGCTTGATCAGTCTGTTGAGGATTTAAACGTGTTGTTTGAATTCCATCAGGAAGGCGATGCAGAAGATGAAGATGTAGAGCAGCAATATGCTAAAGCACTTGATTTAGTTGAAAGTCTCGAAGCAAAAAATATGCTTCGTAACGAAGAGGACAAGCTAGGTGCGGTGCTGCGAATAAACGCTGGAGCCGGTGGTACCGAAAGCAACGATTGGGCCGAAATGCTGTATCGTATGTATAGTCGCTGGGCCGACAGTCATGGCTATTCATTCAAAGTTGTGGAATATTTACCCGGCGAAGATGTAGGTATAAAAAATTGTAGCGTACAAATTGAAGGCGATTTTGCCTACGGAAATCTGAAAAGCGAAAACGGTGTGCATCGGCTGGTGCGTTTATCGCCGTTTAATGCCCAAAATAAGCGACAAACTTCGTTTACGTCGGTGTTTGTGGCTCCACTGGTTGACGACACCATCGAAGTTGAAGTTAACCCGGCCGATTACGATTTTGAGACCATGCGCTCGAGCGGTGCCGGCGGACAAAACGTAAACAAAGTTGAAACGGCTGTACGATTACGCCACCATCCTACAGGTATTGTGATTGAAAACTCCGAAACCCGTTCGCAGCTCAAGAATAAAGAAAATGCCATGCGCCTGCTTAAATCGCAGCTTTACGAAATGGAATTGCGTAAGCGGCAGGAAGAAGTAATGAAAGTTGAAGCCGGGAAAAAGAAAATTGAATGGGGTTCGCAAATTCGCTCGTATGTAATGCAACCCTACAAGTTGGTAAAAGATGTGCGTACAGGCCACGAAACCAGCAATATACAGGCCATACTCGATGGCGATATCGACGGCTTCGTAAAAGCCTATCTGATGGAATTTGGCGGCGAATAAATTTTTAATTTCTTTTTCAAGTCTGCAATTTCTTTTTCAAGATTTGCCTTGCGTTTAATAGCTTTTGATAACAACAGGGCATCAACTACCGCTTGCACGTCGTAGTTTTCGAGCAAGATGTAATAGTATCGTTTTCCCAGAAAAACACATTTCAGATTCAAATCGGGATTATCGGCTATAAAATGGATTACAGAATCGGCTTCGCCATTCATGTACGACACTTTTTCCCATTTGTAATCAAGAAAATCGCTGCGGTGGTTGAGGGGACTGTCTAATGGTATTTTTTCAGATTTAGCCTGCAATTCGCCATCATAAACTCTTATTCCGGTGTGTTCAAGCCATTCTTTCCCCATGTAATTACTCGAAAGGTATAGTTCTCCACGCTCGTCGAGATGTACTTGTAAAAACGAACGATCCCACGAACGGTTAAATGTTTGTCGTTTGTGATTGTACTGTACATATTGGTCGAACTCAGTTTTTTCTTTATCAAAGTTCTTTTCCAGTGCAATAATAACACTGTCCTGTCTTATTAGTTGCAGGTTGCGGCTGTCGATAAGATACTGCAACCACTCGGTGCGAATATCTTTAGCGACAGAAATCTGTACATCTGCTTTAGGGTATTTAATTTGTATAGAATCGAGCTTTTGTATTGCCTTTAGCGTATCGCCCGAAGCGCAAAGTAGTTTCGCTTTATTGGTTTCTTTAACAGCAAGTTCACGTTGAGACGGGCCGCATGAAACAAGTTGTGTGGCAATAACGAAACTGAAAAATAAAACACTTAAAGATCTCATAATTAAATAATTAAGTTTCTTGTTTGGTGCAAATATATAAAAGATGGATGGAGGCTTTTATGTATATCGCTGCAAAAATAATAAATTGTTACGTTGCTTTTTCGGTTTTATTCCGAAAGTATTTTTTATAAACTTTACCTTTGCTGTATTATTGTAGTTGTTTGAGTGGGGACACCTTTAAAAAAATATTTTTGTGCTTCAAGATACAAAATAATGAACATCAATTCGGTCGATTTCTTCAAAAATACAATTTATTCGTTGCCTCATGGTGCAGCAAGACCTATCCTGCTTGCCTGGAAGCTTCAGAATCCTGAAAATTGTGGAAATATTTTGCGTTTGTCCGATTCGATTGGCTTCAGGAAGGTGTTGTTTGTGAAGCCATTGGATAATATTTCACTTCGAAAAGTGAGAAAAACGGCAGGGAATAGCTTCAACAATGTTGATTTTTCTTTTATTTCCGAAAATGAACTGGAAAGAGATATTCCTTCAGGTTACGAATTCGTAGCTGTTGAAACGGCACATGGTTCGGCAAATATTTTTAATACTGAGTTGCCTTCTAAAATTGTATTTGTTGTAGGAAATGAGTCGAAAGGCATTGAATCTGATTTTATTGCAAAGTGCAAGCACGTAGTACACATACCCCTTACCGGCAGCTGTACTTCGCTAAATGTTTCTCATGCCGCAACAGTGGCTGCTTTCGAGTGGCTGCGACAAATGATGTCACAGCATTTGAGGTGCTAAAATATTTCATTTTTTTTTGATGAAAGTTTTGGCAGATTCAAAAAGTTCTGTTTTATTTGCAGCGCCTTTGAGAAAAGAGCGCAGGAGTAAAATGAAACGTTTTTTGAAAGCAATTTTTTAAGAAGAAAGTTTTGGAAGTTTAAATAAACTTCTTACTTTTGCAAACCAATTTTGAAAGAACAAATTGGCCCGTTCGTCTAGGGGTTAGGACGCCAGGTTTTCATCCTGGTAGCAGGGGTTCGAATCCCCTACGGGCTACTTTTTAAAAATAATAAAGGAAATGGCAAATCATCAATCAGCAAAAAAAAGGATAAGGCAGAACGCCGAAAGTAAGCTTCGTAATAAGTACTACGCAAAAACAATGCGTAATGCGGTAAAAAAGATACGTGATTTGAGCGATAAATCAGAAGCAGATACGATGTATCCTAAAGTTACTTCGCTTATCGATCGTTTGGCACAAAAAAATGTGATTCACGATAAAAAAGCCGATAACTTAAAATCGAAACTTGCGATTCATATTGCAAAATTGTAAGAGATTTTTATAAATGATATATTAAAAGCCTTTCTTAACCGAAAGGCTTTTTTATTTCCCAAAACTGACTGTTCGTCAAATAAAAGTGCACTTTTTTGTTTGTTAGTTATACCCGTTTTATTTTTCGATATGGCTAACTACGAAAAACTATCGATTAAACAGTGGGCTGTTGAAGATCGTCCCCGCGAAAAAATGCTCAAACATGGATTTTCTGCTTTAAGCAACGCCGAGTTAATTGCTATTCTAATCGGGTCGGGTAACCGCGCCGAATCTGCTGTTGAACTTTCGCGCCGAATTTTATCCGATTTTAAAAATAATCTTGACGCTCTTGGTAAGGCTTCTGCCGATAAACTTATGCAATACAAAGGGATGGGCGAGGCTAAAACCATTAATGTTTTGGCAGCACTAGAACTTGGCCGACGTCGCCAACTCGATATGCATGGCAAACTTACCCGAATAACCTGTAGCGCTGATGTGTATAACCTGATGGCAGCCGATTTGGCTGAACTTCAACACGAAGAATTTTGGGTGCTGTTTCTCGACCGCGCCAATAATGTGGTTGACCGCAGTAAAATAAGCCAGGGTGGAATATCGGGCACGGTTATCGATGTGCGGATTATCTTGAAACAAGCCATCGAAAAGCTGGCTTCCTCCATTATTCTTGTGCATAATCACCCCAGCAGGAATATTTCGCCAAGCAATGCAGATATAGAAATTACACGTAAGTCGAGTGAGGCTGCAAAGTTACTCGACATGAAAGTGCTCGACCATGTAATTGTGGCCGGCAATGCTTTTACAAGTTTTGCCGACGAAGGCCTGATTTGACTTTGCTTATTATTGTCCGCATCGGCTCGCATACCCACAATATTTCTTAAATTTGAGCAGTTATTTCAGGTATGATACAGGTATTAACCCAAAATATTGCTCCTCGAGTTGAATATGCTTTCAGGCTGGTTTTTGAAACCCTGTTGCATAGTCCGGTTTCATTTTATACCGACCAGGCTTTGTTTGCTCATGCCGAAGGTGTAAAAATCAATTATACAGACGATAATTTTTCCGGTTGCCTCAATCTGAACCCCCACGGGCTTTTAATGGAGAACACGATAAGCGATATTCATCCCCCTGTTTTTCAATGGGATGATTTACCTGTTTTCTTCAACGTTGAAAATTCTTTTTTGCCGTTCGATCTTTTTGCTGCCACATTTTACCTGGTTACACGATACGAAGAATACCTGCCGGGAAACCGTGATGATAAAGGACGCTTTCAAAGTGGAGGTAGTTTTGCCTTTAAAAAATGTTTTCTTGAAAAACCACTGGTGAATCTATGGGCACGCAAAATGGCTAAAGTAATCGAAAATCAAAATTCTGGATTTCGTTTTGAATACCCCGGTTTTAACTATTTGCCCACCATTGATGTGGATAATGCCTGGGCATACAAGCATAAAGGCCCTGTTCGGAATGTGCTCTCAGCAATGCGCAATTTGGTGGCCGGGCAAATGGGTGAAGTTTCCGAGCGCCTTGCTGTGTTGCTGCATTTGAAATCCGACCCGTACGATACCTATTCTTTTATACAGCAGTTGAACCTTAAGCTTGGTTTTAGCCCTGTTTTTTTCTTCTTACTGAATAAAAAAGGCAAACGAGACAGGAGTATGTCGTGGCGTAATCCGTTTCTGCAAAAGCTTATCAGGCATATAGAAAAGAATGCTGAAGTGGGCATTCACCCTTCATTTAATTCGAATTTTAAAAACGGACAACTTACAAGCGAGGTATTACGTCTGCAAAGCATATTGAAACATAAAGTAAAAAGTAGCCGGCAGCATTATTTAATGTTGAATTTGCCCGTAACTTATCAACGGTTAATTGAAAACAACATTGAAGCCGATTATTCGATGGGATATGCTGAACGGGCAGGTTTCAGAGCATCGATAGCATCGCCTTTCAAATTTTTCGATTTAGAACGGAACGAAGTTACCGGCTTAACGGTTTACCCTTTTCAGGTTATGGATGTAACCATGCAGCATTATTGCCGCATGAGTACAGCTGATGCCATGGTGCAAATTGAAAATATGATGGAGGAAACAGCAAAATGTGGCGGTACTTTTATCAGTTTATGGCATAACGAAACATTAAAAAACACAGGTTGCTGGAAAGGGTGGCGCGAAGTGTATCAAAAAATGACAGAAAAAGCAGCAAGTTTATATGATGAGTATTCGATTGTTGGAAAATAAAGATGTCGATTTTAAAAAGTGGGATTATGCGGTTAAAAAATCGCCGAACGCACGGGTTTATGCTCTGAGCTGGTATCTCAATATTGTTTGTCCCGGTTGGCATGCTATTGTTTTGGGCGATTACGAATATGTTATGCCGCTATGTATTGCATCAAAATTTGGTGTAAAATATGCTTTTCAGCCGGTTTATGCTCAGCAACATGGTATCTTCCCGAATCCAACTCCCGAAATAGCTGCCCGATTTTTAACATTATTGCAAAAGAAATATCGATATTTTGAAATACAGGTTAATGGTCAGTTCTTTCTTTCCTCAAGTAAGTTGGATGTAGAAAATAAAGAGAATTACATTCTTTCATTAAGTGAGTCGTACAGCGCTATATCTGATAGTTTTACTGCCGATTGTAAGCGCAATTTGAAGCGAGCAGCCAAAGCGAATATCATACGCGATGAGATTGATCCAGAAGTGTTTTTCAATATAAAAGCGCAACATTCCCGTATGACACTTGATAAAAAGACATTTGACATGTTGAAGAGACTAACCAATACTACTGTTCAGCAAAAATACGGTTTTGTTCGTGGGGCTTTTTCAAAAGAAGGAGAGCCAACCGGGGCGGCGCTGTTTATGAAGCATGGCAAACGAATAATGTATCTGAATGCAGTTTCATCCCCCCTGGGAAAGAAGAACCGGTCGATGTACGCTATTCTGAACTCAGTGATACAAGAAAACACAGAAACTAATCTTTTACTCGATTTTGAAGGTTCTGTTGTGCCGGGTATCGCTAAGTTTTTTGCAGGTTTTGGTGCGCAACCCGAGCATTATCAAAAAATAAAGTACAACAATTTGCCATCTGTATTAAAATTAATTAAGAAGTAGATGCATGCCACGATTAAAAATATAATAGCTGAAATGGCTCCATTTTTCCCGTTGAGTTTGTTGCGGAGACATGGTTCTTATCTGCCGGTGATGCCTTTTTACCACGTAGTAAGCCCGGTGCGGCTTCCGTATGTCAATAGCTATAAAGTGCGTACACCTGACGAATTTGAAGGCGAGCTCGATTATTTGCTGCGTTGTTTCGAACCGGTTACACTTGAAGATATTCTGAAAAATCCGGATAGCCGAAAAATGCACTTATCGTTCGACGATGGTTTGAAGGAGTGTTATACCGAAATAGCTCCAATTTTAAAAAGGAAAGGAATACCTGCAACTTTTTTTGTAAGTCCCGACTTTGTTGATAATCGTGCATTATTTCATCGCTTTAAGCGAGCAATTCTCGAAACTAATGGTATTCTAAGAAAGGGAGAGCGAACGTTCACCTTTGGCATGAATGATGAATTGGATGAGATTGCAACCGGTTGTGGTATTGATTTTACCGGATACAAACCATATATGACCATGGAGCAGCTTAAGACCTTGCAAAAAGATGGTTTTCTGATAGGTGCACATAGTTTAAATCATCCCGAAATGTGGTTGCTTGGCGAAGAAGAACAGTACCAACAAATAGCTAAGAGTATGCAATGGGTGGTTGATAATTTCACGCCGGAAATTAAAGCTTTCTCATTTCCGTTTACCGACGATGGCGTTGGAGTACAGGTTTTTAACAGGTTGAGGCATGAAGGTGTTGTAGATGTGACTTTCGGGACGGCTGGATTAAAGTACGATAGAGCTCAGAATCATTATCAGCGAATTCCGATTGAGTTGTCGAACAACAGAAGTATAAAAAAAACCATTCATTTCGAATTTTTGTATTATCATTTGCGTGAGTTGTTTTCAAAAAATATAGTGGTGCGTTAATATTGGAGTATGGCCGATTGGAAAATTGAAAAAGTAAGGCTTGGAGAACTTCGTGGTTTTTATAAAAATACAAAGTTCGCAAACGGTTCGGTAATGCCGATTTCGGCACCGAGAGTTGAGTCATATATTTCAAATCCGAATGGAAGTCCCGAAGATGTGGTTTTGTACTATTTGTTAGTCAATAACGAGGTAATTGCATTTAGAACCTTGTTTGCAGATGTGGTTAAAACCTTTGCCGGAGATGTTAAATTTGGCTGGTGTAGTGGCACTTGGGTGCATCCAAAATACAGAAGAAAAGGATTATCGGGGTTGTTGTTGAAAGAGGCTTATGCCGATTGGAATAAGCGATTAATGTTTACCAATTATGCACCCGAATCGGAGAAGGGCAACTTAAAAAGTGGTATTTTCACAAAATTGGCAGAGCGAAACGGATCGCGCTTTTATCTTAATGCCAATTACAAAACATTATTGATGCGAAAAGCTAATAATATGCTGATTCGTAATTTTGTGGGTCTTTTTGGTGTGCTTATTCAAACATATAGTTGTTTTAAGTTGAAGTTGTACCGACCGCACAACTTTAGCAATTACAAAATTGAGGAGAAGTTATCGTATGAGGATTCTTTTTTTGACAGTGAAGATCTGAAAGAACTGGCCTTCAATCGTGATAAAAAAGTATATCGTTGGATTTTTAATTATCCATGGATAACGACGACTGAGGAGAATGGGTTTATTTACCCGTTTTCACTCTATCGTAAAAGTTTTCAATATTATTTTATTTCATTGCAGAAAGACGAATCGCACATAGCAAAAATGATATTGTCGGAGAGCGAGGGCAGGGTTAAGCTATTGTATGCTTCATCTAAAAGCGAAGAAGGCAAGGGGTTGTTAATGAGATACCTGTCTGACTGGTGTGCCAATCGTAAGATTGAAACGCTTACTGTATTAGATAGCGAATGGTGTGGCATTATAAAGAATGTCAAAAATCCATTTGTTTGGGAAAAGCGATTTTCAATGCACATTTTTACTACTTTTTCTGTAAAGAATAAGGAAAAATTGAAAATTCACGACTGGGAAGGGGATTGTGTATTCACATGATACTAAAGATCAAGAATAATAACAAGATATGTATGGAAAAATGGAGCAGCGCATTTAGTTTCTTCTTCCGATTTATTAGAAAAATATCGAATGTGGGGAACAGTTACAGATGCAATGTGTGTGAATCAACTTTTCGCCGTTTTAAGCACGAAAAATCCGCACCAAAACGAGAGTATATTTGTCCGGTTTGCCACTCTAAATCATCCTTCCGAACTTTGTGGTTTTATCTCACCAATGAAGTTATAGGTAAAAAGAATAAGAATAAATTTCTATATATTGAGCCCGAAAGAATAATTGTAGAGAAATTGAACACAACTGACATTTCTCTGGATATAATTAACCGAGAATATTTTAATTCGCAAAAATTTTTGGGACGTCAAAAATTAAAGGGTGGCTTATATGATGTCATTCTTTTCATCCATCAGCTAGAATATATTAAAAAAGATGAAGCAGCCTTGGCAGAATTGAGGCGTTTGTTGAGGCTCGGCGGTTTTGTATTGTTAAAAACGATGCTTCATCCGCATATGGATAGGACTTATGAAAATATTGTTTCTGATTACGATCGCGATCGTTTAAAGAAGTATTTTAAGCCCGGGGTTGAACGTGTTTATGGCATCAATTTTAAGAAATATATTGAAAATGCTGGTTTTTTGGTCGAAAAACTAGATTATGCTTCAACTCTTGGGCATCATGCTGTAAAATATTATAAATTGCGTACAGGTTTTCGAGAAACGATATTTAAGTGTAAAAAATTATAACAACATAATAAAATGCAGGTAATCAATCTTGGCGACAGCGATTCTGTTTTTAATCAGTTTATTGCTGAAATAAGAGATGTAAATGTACAAAACGACCCGTTACGTTTTCGGAAAAACATAGAGCGTATTGGCGAAATATTCGCTTACGAAATTAGCAAAACACTTACGTATAAGTCTAAAGAAGTAACAACCCCATTGGGTAAAACCAATGTGAATTTGCCCGATTCATTCCCAATTTTGGCTACTATTTTACGAGCCGGATTGCCGTTGCATCAGGGCTTGTTGAATTATTTTGACCGAAGCGGGAATGCCTTCATCTCGGCCTATCGTAAATACATTGATACTAAAGAGTTTGTTATTGAATTTGAGTACCTGGCTTCGCCTTCGTTGCAAGACAAGGTGGTGGTGCTTTCCGATCCGATGCTTGCAACAGGTTCATCACTTGAGATTGGATATAACGCATTACACAAAAAAGGCACACCAAAACATGTACACCTGGTGGCTATTATTGCCAGTCGGGAGGGTGTTGAATATGTAAAGAAAAAACTTCCCGACGAAAACTGCACTTTGTGGGTTGGCGGTATCGACCCCGAGCTCGACGATAAAAAATATATTGTACCCGGGCTGGGCGACGCCGGCGATTTGGCCTATGGCGAAAAAATGGATGAAACGAGTATGATTCAGACCTAAACTACAACTTGTTTCAACCTGTTTTATATTCTTGTGTTAGCGTACCGAGTCTGTTTTGGCTTTCTGTTCTCGTTCCGATTTATATTTAAAGTATAAATCCATAATTTGAAATTCGATTTCCATTTGGCTGGCAAAATGGGGCAGCTTGTTGTTGATGTTGCAATACAGCATGAATTTATCGGCCTCGATGCCTTTAAGTCCGGTTAATTCTTCGATGGTTTCAAGGTTGTGATGTTTCGAAAACTTGAGCCATTCTTCGTTGTTTTTAATTGTCTTTAGCGTTTCTCTTTTTCGCTTTTCTTCTTTGCCAGTATGGTAATACAAAACTCCAATAGGATTAACAAAAGCAGCATACCATGGTGGTTTTTCGTTAAAGTCGGATCCTCGCAGTTCAACAGGGATGTCGAGTGGTTTTGCCTGGGGCAGACCAAGTTTTTTTCCCAGCTTGTATTCTTCGTTTACGGTAACCTCGCCAATAAGATAACGCACGGGTTTCAAAATTACTTCGTAAAGTTCTTTGGGCGGAAATTCATTAATATTGAAATCTTGTTCAATAAATCCAATGGCGCGTATTACAAGGGTGTCTTCGGTGAGCATGGTCATTGAGAAAAAACCGTCGGCATTAGTAATTGTGCCACTGTGATTGCGAGGATTGATTACGTGCGCATACGGTATGGGCTCTCCTGATTCAATGTCGGAAACAACTCCCTTTATAGTAACCAGGTACAGTTCAACATCCTGTGCTTTTGAAAACGAAAAAACAGCAGTTAGCAAAAGTAATATGATAATTTTTCTCAGTAACATAATATTCTGCCGGTAAATGTACATGATTTAGTTTTGACTTTGCAGTGGCGAAACATATTTTAACGGCTGTATTAACGCTTTTTAAGTAAACAATGAGATGTTGGATGAAAAAAAAGCGGCATGCACCAGGCATACCGCTTTTTGTATCTTATGTAAAACCCTTTACAGTTCACTTTTAACCAGTTTAACAATCTCTTCGAATTCAGCAGGACTGAATTTCTTTTTCGGATTGGCAAAGTTTATGTCTTGCTCGCTTTGCATCGGAATCAAGTGGATGTGTGCGTGAGGTACTTCGAGACCCAGCACGGCAACACCAACTTTTTTACAAGGGATTGTTTTTTTCAGAGCTATCGCAATTTTCCGGGCAAAAGCCTGAAGCCCTATGTAGGTTTGCTCGTCGAGGTCGAAAATATAATCAACTTCTTTTTTGGGGATAACCAGTGTATGACCTTTGGCCAGCGGGTTAATGTCTAAAAAAGCATAGAACTTGTCATCTTCTGCAATTTTATACGATGGGATTTCCCCGTTAACGATTTTTGTGAATATTGTTGCCATAATCGATTAAATTGAGATGTCGATAATTTCGAACGGTATTACACCCGAAGGTACTTTTATGTCAACTTCGTCGCCCACTTTTTTGCCCAGTAAGCCTTTCGCAATTGGTGTTTCAATTGATATCTTTCCTGCTTTAAGGTCTGCTTCGGTTTCCGATACAATGGTGTATTTCATTATGGCGTTGGTTTTTTTGTTTTTAATGGTAACCACGTTCATAATTTGCACAGTAGAAGTATCTATTTTCGACTCGTCGATAATTCGGGCGTTCGCTATTTTAGATTGTATTTTTGAAATGCGTGCTTCAAGCATGCCCTGGGCATCTTTTGCTGCATCGTATTCTGCATTTTCAGATATGTCACCTTTATCGATAGCTTCTCCAATTTGTTTCGAGATAGACGGTCTTTCGACTTTCATTAAATGGTCGAGTTCTTTTTTTAGTTTATTCAGACCGTCAAGGGTCATATAATTAATTCCAGACATAGTGCTTTTAATCTTAAGTTTATATAAAAAAAAATCAGAACCCCGGTTGCTATGAACCGAAACTCCAATATCTGTTACAAAAATAGTGATTTTTTTTAGATTTCGGTAATTGTGGTTATCAACCAATATCTTATGTCTCTGTTGTTAAACATGTTATCAGTTGTATTTTTTGTTTAATATTTCAGAGTAGATAACAGCTTTTTTGAGGTTAAATGCTCTTACGCGGCTTTTTCTTTTAAGCTTTAGTGGCTTATTAATTGAGTCCCTGTGTTGTTCGTCGTGCTTATAAATTGTACTTTCCCGTTGTTTTACAGTGTTTTTTCCTTCGTTTTCCAAAAGCTTCTTTTTTTCTTCCGGGCTTATGAATCCACTGTACGCCGAATATTTATTGGGCTTGCTCCATGTTTGTTCAGTCTGACTTGTACTTTCGGCCACATATTGTTTTTCGTTTACAGCTTGAGACGGTTGTGAAGCATATTGAACTGTTTCTTCAACTTCTTCATGTTCGTCATCAGTTATTTTTTCGAGCCAATCGAATATACCATCATTGTCCTGCGAGTTTTGCGGTGCACTAATGTTGGGTTTTTTACGTTTATCTTTTTTACGGCCAATTGCGGCGATTACAGATATTGCGATTATTATTAATAATGGAATAATATCTTCCATAGCTTGCTCAATAATTAATTAAATTTGTGACGACTTAAAATTAACAAAAATGAAGCTTAAACAACATTTTATTCTGATATTTTCTTTTTTTATTTTTTCTTTCTTGTTGCAATCGTGCGATAAGGATGAAGATATTATTCCTTATGTCATGATAAATCGTTATCCTATAAATTTAAATGTTGCCAACGAACTTACGATAACCGGTAATTGTGTCTTTATTAACGAAATTGGTTATGGTGGTGTACTTGTATTTTGCTCGTATTACGATGCAGTTAATCCTTCAGAATCGGTTTATTTTGCGTACGATGCTGCGTGTACCGTCGAGATTTCCGACACCTGTTCGGTTGAGTCAGCTGAATCTGGGTTAACTGCCACCTGTCCGTGTTGTGGTTCTTCGTTTTATTTAAACAGCATGGGAATCCCGTATGAGGGTGATGCTGTTGAACCCTTAAAAATGTATAACACGAGTGTTCAAAACAATATTTTGTACATATATAACTAACAAAATCGCCGGACAAAATGCCCGGCGTTTTTGTTCGTTATCAGTGCATTTTGTTTAGTAACGGTAATGTTCAGGTTTGTAGGGGCCGTTTTTCGGAATGCCGAGATATTTAGCCTGATCGTCGCTTAATGTTGTAAGCTTAACACCTATTTGTTCGAGGTGCAATCGTGCAACTTCTTCGTCGAGGTGTTTTGGCAAACGGTAAACATCGGTTTTGTAATTATTTTTATACAATTCGATTTGTGCCAGTGTTTGGTTGGTAAACGAGTTACTCATTACAAACGACGGGTGGCCTGTAGCACATCCCAGATTAACCAAACGGC
Source organism: Prolixibacteraceae bacterium (assembly GCA_027858715.1). Classification (GTDB taxonomy): domain Bacteria; phylum Bacteroidota; class Bacteroidia; order Bacteroidales; family Prolixibacteraceae; genus Roseimarinus. The sequence goes on along the minus strand of JAQICD010000103.1, from coordinate 9,563 downwards.
CTTCGGCCAATAGGAATATCGAATGTCCGTCTTCGAACTCGAATTTATCTACCTGTGGCTTGATGTTTATCTTTTTGATACCCGGCCATTTTTCAAGTTTGCTTACCTGGATTTCGTTATCGAAGTGTCCAATGTTGCAAACAATAGCCTGGTCTTTCATTTTCGACATGTGCTCAGCCGTTATTACATCTTTGTTACCGGTAGTGGTTACAAAAATATTTCCTTCTTCGAGGGCATCTTCCATTGTTTTAACTTCGAAGCCTTCCATGGCAGCTTGTAAAGCACAAATAGGGTCAATTTCGGTTACAATAATGCGGGCGCCGTAACCTCTCATCGATTTTGCCGAGCCTTTGCCTACGTCGCCATAACCGGCAACTACAACCACTTTGCCTGCAATCATAACATCGGTGGCACGCTTAATGCCATCGGCCAAGCTTTCGCGGCATCCGTAAAGGTTGTCGAATTTCGACTTGGTAACCGAGTCGTTAACGTTAATGGCGGGAAACAGTAATGTTCCGTTTTCCATCATCTGGTACAGACGGTGAACGCCGGTGGTGGTTTCTTCCGAAACTCCTTTAATATCTTTCGCTATGTTGTGCCAGTGTTGTGGGTTTTCCTGCAAGTTGCGCTTCAATGCAGCAAAAAGTTCAATTTCGTCCTGAGCTTCGGTTTCAACATTGAGGGTCGAAGCATCGTCTTCGGCCTGGTAGCCAAGGTGAACCATCAGGGTAGCATCGCCACCATCGTCAACGATGAGGTTCGGGCCTTTTCCATCGCCAAAGTCGAGTGCCTGTTCGGTACACCACCAGTATTCGGCAAGTGTTTCGCCTTTCCATGCAAAAACCGGCACGCCGGCAGCAGCTATGGCCGCAGCAGCATGATCCTGTGTCGAAAAAATATTACAGCTGGCCCAACGTACGTCGGCTCCCAGTTCAACCAATGTTTCAATAAGAACAGCGGTTTGTATGGTCATGTGCAACGAACCCATAACTCGGGCTCCTGTTAAAGGCTTTTCTTTGCCGTGTTTTTCGCGCAGCGACATCAATCCTGGCATTTCTTTCTCCGCAATCTCAATTTCTTTGCGTCCGTATTCGGCTAAATTGATATCTGCAACTTTATAATTCAATTTGTTTTCTGTTAAAACGGTCATATCTCTATAATTTTGGCTGCAAAGATAATACAACACCTCAATTAAAAAAAATGATATTAAGAAGTGTTTTAGATAAGATTATAAGTGAGTCAGTATTTGTTTAATGGTTTCCTTGTCGTTATTGAGTTGCTCCTTAAGCTTTTCGAGCGATTTGAACTTTTTTTCGTCTCTGATACGCTGATGAAAGTAAATGGTGACTTCTTTCTGGTAAATATCAGCGTTGAAATTAAAAATGTGTGCTTCGATGGTGCGATTGTCAGCATTCTTAACGACAGTTGGCCGATAGCCAATATTCAGCATTGCCTTGAGTTTTTTACCTTCAACATCGATAGTGATGGCATAAACGCCCTCGGCGGGTATCAGCTTGTATGGGTCTGAAGCTTCGATGTTTGCTGTGGGATAGCCAATGCTGCGGCCAATTTGATTGCCACGGGCAACAATGCCGTTCAGCGAAAAAGTATAACCCAGGTAGCTGTTGGCTGTTTTTACATCGCCTTGTTGCAGTGCCTGTCTGATTTTTGAAGAACTGATGTTAATTCCATTTACATTAAAAGTTTCGGTTTGGGCAACGTTGATATTGAGTTTTTTCGAAAGCTTCAAAATGTTGTCGAAGCTGCCTTCGCGGTTTTTCCCCAGTTTGTGGTCGTAGCCAACAATAAGTGTATGCAGGTTAAGTTTGTCGATTAATATTTGCTTGATGAACTGTTCGTAAGTTAGTGCAGCAAATTCGCGTGTAAAAGGATAGACTACCAAATGGTTGATGCCGGCTTTTTCAAGTTGGTTCGATTTTTCGTCGAGGGTGGTAATCAACCGAAGGTCGATATTTCCGTTTGCAAGGGTTATGCGGGGGTGTGGGTAAAAGGTAAACAAAACGCTTTCACCATTTATTTTTTTGGCAATATTGTTTAGCTGGCCTATAACCTTTTGATGACCGAGGTGAACGCCGTCGAAAGTGCCAATGGTAATAACTGTTTTTTTAGCTGAAAAGCTTTCGATATTATTGTGAATAATCAATTGCGGACTTTTTATAGTTGTTAATCTGCAAAAATAGTGAATTCTGCATAAAGATAAAGGTTGGGGGTTGATTGCTTACCACCAACCCCTAACCTTTAAACTCAGTTCTAAATCAATAGTTTACTTGTATGATTTATTTCAGCGACTCAATATAGTTTGTAACATTTTTTTCAATGCGGGCTGAAACGTCGTCGATGTCGGCTTTCACAAACTTATCGCCGGTGATATTTTCGTAAAGCTCAATGTAGCGTTCGCTTACACTGGCAATAAAATCTTCGCTCATTTCAGGCACCTTTTGTCCTTCTTTACCCTGAAACCCGTTTTCGATTAACCACTGGCGAACAAATTCTTTAGAAAGTTGCTTTTGGTTTTCACCTTTTGCCTGGCGTTTTTCGTATCCGTCGGCATAAAAATAGCGCGAAGAATCGGGAGTGTGGATTTCGTCGATAAGATAAATTTTATCGTCTTTTTTGCCAAATTCATATTTGGTATCAACTAAAATCAATCCTTTTTCAGCAGCCATTTCGGTGCCTCGCTGAAAGAGTTCAGATGTGTATTTTTCAAGAAGTTCGTAATCTTCTTTCGACACCAAACCCTGGGCCAGAATTTCTTCTTTCGAAATATCTTCATCGTGACCTACATCGGCTTTAGTGGTTGGTGTAATCAGTGGTTTTTCAAATTTCTGATTTTCAATCATGCCTTCGGGCATGGGATTTCCGCAGAGTGTGCGTTTGCCGTCGCGGTATTCGCGCCAAGCATGACCGGTAAGGTAGCCGCGAATCACCATTTCTACTTTAAAAGTTTCGCATTTATGTCCCACCGTTACCATAGGGTCGGGGGTTGCTATTTTCCAGTTTGGCACAATGTCGGAAGTTGCATCAAGAAACTTGGCTGCAATTTGGTTCAGAACCTGACCTTTGTATGGAATTCCCTTGGGTAAAACCACATCGAATGCCGAAATACGGTCGGAAACAATCATAACAAGGTATTCGTCGTTAATGTCGTAAACTTCGCGGACTTTACCATGATATACACTTTTTTGTCCGGGGAAGTTAAAATTGGTTTTTACAATTGCGTTACTCATTGTTTATTGTTTTGATGATTAATGCGGTATAAAAATTATTTCTGTTTGTGAGCCTATGCTATTTTTTATCTGACTTTTGTGTGTTGTGCTGGTCGTAGGCATTTACAATTTGTCGAACCAATTTATGTCTAACAATATCGTTTTGATTTAGTTCAACAATAGCAATATCCTCGATATTTTTCAAAATTTGCATTGCCTGTATAAGCCCCGAGTCTGATTTTCGGGGCAAATCGATTTGAGTGATGTCGCCTGTGATGATAATCTTGGTGTTAAGCCCCATGCGTGTCAGAAACATTTTCAACTGGTTTACGGTTGTATTCTGAGCTTCGTCGAGTACTACATAAGCATTGCTTAAAGTGCGACCGCGCATAAAAGCCAGTGGTGCTATTTCAATCACTTTATCTTTTATGTAGTCTTCAAGTTTACGCGGAGGAATCATGTCACCAAGCGCATCGTAAAGCGGCTGCAGGTATGGGTCGATTTTTTCTTTCAAATCGCCGGGCAGAAAGCCTAATCGTTCGCCGGCTTCAACAGCGGGGCGACTTAGTATTATTTTTCGAATCTCTTTGTTTTTAAGGGCTCTTACGGCCATAGCTATGGCTGTGTAGGTTTTTCCGGTACCAGCCGGACCAATAGCAAAAATAAGGTCTTTTTCGTTGCAGGCATCAACCAGTTTTTGTTGGTTTTTTGTGCGTGCCGAAATGGGTTTGCCACTGTTGCCATAAACCAACACATCGGGGTTGATTATGCTTTGGTTGCCTTCGGTGTTCTCATTTAATAACAAGCCTATTGTTTCGGTGCTTAAACGATGAAAATCGTGGTATTGTTCGAGAAGCAAATTGAGTTTCTGCTCGAAATTGTCAAGTTGCTTTTCGCTACCCATGGCTTTTAAAACGTGGCCGCGTGCTATTATTTTCATTTTTGGGAAAAATGAGCGGATTTTATCAAGGTTGCTGTTGTTGGCACCGTAGAATGTAATGGGATCAATCCCTTCAAGGTTAAATGATTTTTCGAACATGTAAACTTCTCTATTTTGAAGTCAAAAATAACGACTTTTTTGAAAGATGCTTACGAAAAGCCGGATAATCAAATATGTGATAGCATTTATGTAATATACACATTATTCCCTGACAGTTACATAGTAGGAGACTGCATTTATAAAAAAGCTATATAAAAACACAATAGGAATTGTATCTTTGATGGTATTGTTTTCAGTAAAATGTAATGTTGTTTAATGTTTTTACGCTGAAAACTAACTAATGCTAATCAAATTTACCCTCTATGAAAAAAGCTGTCTTTATAGCCATGCTTTTATCAAGCATAGTTAGCAATAAAGTTTTTTCACAGATTGATGTGAAAATGATTGTGAGGAATCCAATTCCTTCAGAAATTTCGATTTGGGCTGAAGATCCTACTTTAATTCAGGTAATTGCTACGAATACAAGCTCAAGTGAATATCCAAATTGTTTTATCGGCTTTTCAATAATTGACGACAATGGAAACATTGTCGCTACAACTGATTTGAAAAGTTCATTGGTACCAAAATTTCATGTGCCTGCAGCTCCTTCTGTTAGTGTTTTGAATGGAGACAGGGTGTTCAATGTTAATTCGGTAAATTTTGATTCCCGTTTAAGGCGTCTGGCATTGACAACCAATTCGATACCCGAAGGTAATTACGAAATGTGTATTTCAGTTTACGATCAGTTTGGTAAAAACATTACCATTGGTGAGGAATACTGTACTGGTTTTTCGATACTGATTCCCGAACCTCCGGTGTTAATTACACCCATTGATGATGAAGTGCTTACTATACCATATCCAATGTTTGTATGGGCTCCGGTAGTGAATTATAATCCCGGACGCAACCAGATAAAATATAAGCTGAAAATCTGCCCGGTTTTTACAGGTCAGTCAGCTCGCGAAGCGATAGAACGCAACCAGGTACTTTTCGAGAAGAACGACCTTTACACTACTTCGTATCAATATTTGCCATCTGATATGGCTTTTGATTATTTCCCTAATGTAAATCGTTTCGTATGGTTGATTCAGGCATTTAATGCAAATAACGAACCGGCATCATCAAATAGGGGGCAAAGCGAATTAGGCTTGTTCCGACTTGAAGATGGCAGTGGTTCTGAGGCTTTGTTTGAGAGCATTTACCCCGATAACAACGATACCATTCCTTGGTTAACACCTCATTTGATTGCAGGGTTAAATCCTGTTTCGCAGCAAATACGATCAATAGATATAGAGTTGACAGTACGAGACGAATCATCATCGGAGACATATACAAATAGTCGTACAGTTCAGTTTAGCGAGGGGTTATTGACATCTCAAGCCCTTATTGAAGAGCAAAAAGCTGGCTGGATCGTGGGAAATCTTGATGTTAATAAAACATTTCCTACATGGATGCAAAGCCTGAAAGAGGGAAAAAAATACATTTGGAGTGTTAAGGTTGTCTTTCACAATTCGGATGGTACTTCTTTTACCAAAACAACAGATGAAACGGCTTTTGTAATTGGATTGAAAAAGCCATCGGATATTAAACCTAAGGCCGATACTTCGATACGGGCAAACAATGCCATTAAGCTCGAATTAACCATTTCTCGTCCTAATACGTTGAATTTGCTAACTTCCGTAGAGCTTGATAATCCTGCTTTTCATGCTTTTAATTCATACTCGAATGTCGAAGCCGGGTTAAAGTTTGAAATGGCAAAAACCGAAAGTTTCGATTCGCTGCTACAAACAAAAGATTATCAAATACCAAACAATGGACAAATACTTACCGGAAATAATTGTGATGCGTTGTTTGAAAAGATATCTACTAACTTCGATGCCGTGTCAGATACCGGAACGTATTACTGGCGTTTTAAATATTTAAATAAAACCGATTCGGCATATTTTACTTCCTCTGCACGGAAAATAAAAATTGTGCCCGATTCAATTTACAATTGCTTTGCAATGGAGGTTTTACAACCGGCTAATAATGGTAATTGGACAGAAAATAAAAAGCCCCGCTTTGCAGTTTCAATTCATCCTGAAATTAAAAAGAAGCACATTACAGGCGGCCGTTTAAGGGTGTGGAAAAAGACGGATGTGTCGCAGAGTATAGAAAACACAAAACTTTCGAAGGCTAAAATTGATACAACGTTTAAAGGGAATGCCGATACTATTTTATATGCTTATGCTCCCGATTTAGCCGGAAATATGCGGCTCGACCTTAATTTTATTAATGGAAGTTCTAAGTCGAAAACTTTCGAAGGCGAGCTTAATGCTTATTACGTTTGGAATTTGAAACTTAAATATAATAAAGATTCTATTAGAAAAGATGGTGCAGTGTGTGGTGCCGATTCACTTATTTCGAACGATGGTGTTTTTCAAGTGCTCCCGTCCGATAAAAATAAAAACAGTTGCCCGGGCGATTGCTATGCCGAAATACCTGGCAATAAAACGGCCGGCAGCCAAACTTTAGCAAAAGACAGCACAATTAAAATTGGAAAATTTGATTTAAAGCTGATTTCAGTATCAGGAAGTCCATCGTTTCTTTCGGGCACAGGTTCCATAAAAGTTCCTTACATAAAGGCAAATATCCTGGTCGAATTTAATGGATTGAAAGTAAATAGTGATAACAAGGTTTTCGAGGGCGAAGCTTTTGCAAAAGTTGATGCTGATGCGCCTTATACAAAACAAGAAGGAAACGATTTTCAAAACAAAGCTTATGGTTTTGCTTCAGACAAGTTGAAGTTTAAAGAAATACATGAACATTCGTCTAGTCTTGGTAAATTAGTAAGCGGGTTTACCGGTTCTGAGGCTGTTACCTTGCCCATAGGTTATGATCACGACTGGGACGGTTATAATTTTATTATTGGAATTGTAGGTATGAAATTTACGCCAACCCAGGGCGAAATGAATGCAGCAACTTATGTTGAATTGCCTTCGTTAGGTCCCGATGTTGGTTTGGGCTTTGGCGCTAAAAATATTTGTTTTCACGACGATGGCTTTGGTGGAATGGAGAAAGTTATTTTATATCTGGCCGAAGATTTTGGGTATGATAACAGCGATTCGTGGAGTTTCATGTTTAAAGCCCCCACACCAAGCGATTCGGGTACCTATGTGATGTGGGATTGTACCGAGTTGAGTAAAATGACCATAGCTGCCGATGTTGCATTTCCGCGTACATGGCTGGTGCCTTCTGATAATCCTGACCCAACATCAAAGGTTAGCGCGCATTTTAAAGCAAGGGCGAAAAAGCATGGGAGCTCGTGGCAGTGGATGGCCAGTGCCGCGCTCGATAATTGTGAGCTGGCCGATGCAGAGGGTTATAAAATACAGGTTAACGAAATGACGTATGACTGGAGCGATGCTCTTAACCCAACCGGGATGGTATTTCCTGAACATTATACCGGAAATAAAACTGCAAATTGGAAAGGATTCTTTATTAAACGTGCATCTGTTACCTTATCCGACGATTTTAAAACTTTCGAGAATCATAGCCCTACTTTTGCTGTTGATAATTTATTAATCGACGAGCTGGGTTTCTCCGGCTCACTAATTGGTTCAAATTTAATTCAGTACCCTAAAGGTGACTTTGGCGGATGGGGAGCTAGTATTGATTCATTAAGAGTTGATATGCTAAGCAGTTCTTTACAATCGGGATCGATGAAGGGAAGGCTGAAAATGTCAATTGCCGACTCATGTCTATTTTATTCAGGTTTAATAGCCAAGGATATGGTTGGTTCTTCCGATACGCACAAACGGAAAATAAAATACCAGTTCTCGGTAACTCCTAAAGATACTTTCAAGGTTGATATGTTTGGAAATGCTGATTTTAGTTTACTAAAAACTTCCAAGATTGAAATGTATAACGATGAAATGAACAAGTTTAAAGCTTGTGCCGATCTTTCGGGGTCAGTTACTGTGAAAGGTAATGTTGGGGGATTGTCGAAACTCAATTTTAAAGGAATTAAATTCGAGAATTTCAAAGTAATGAGTTATGAATCATATTTTGAAAAGGGCAACTGGAGTATGGCCAGTCCGCAGCATGGAATGGCCGGTTTTCCCGTTTCAATCGACAATATCAACATAGTTACCGGTAGTCGCGATGGAGGCTTCGGAGCAGGTTTGCAATTCGATTTGACAGTGGGCTTGCAAGAAGGAGCCAATGCAATAAGCGGTACGACAAAACTAAGTATTTGGGGTAAAATGTCATCTGAATCGGGAGCGCAACGTTTTGAATTTGATGGGGTAGAGCTCGACTCAATTGGTGTTGATGCTGACTTGGGTGCTGTTATAATCGATGGTGGACTTACGCTTTATGATTCTCATGCAACCTTTGGTGATGGTTTTCATGGGGCTGTAACTGCAACTTTCATCGACCAGGCTACTATTGAGGCTACAGCGCAGTTTGGATCGGTGAATAATTACCGGTATTGGTATGTTGATGGAAAGGCAATGTTTAGCGAAGGTGTTCCTGTGTTTTCTGGACTGGGAATTTATGGTTTTGGCGGAGGTGCGTGGTATCACATGCGTAAAACAGGTAAAGCTGAACTAAGCGGGGAAAGTACTTTGCCCGATGGCAGTTCAATTCCCGGAACGACCAGCTCCGGTCTTTCGTACGTGCCTGATAATAATGTTGATTTAGGATTAAATGCATCTGTAATCCTGGGTACGCACCCATCGCCCGAAGCTTTTAACGGCGATGTGGGGCTCGAAGCTCAGTTCTTGTCTGATGGTGGTATTGGAACCATCTCGTTGGTAGGCGAGGGGTTTATGCTTTGTGATATGGGCGACAGAAACAAAGCTAAGGTTCTGGCCGATTTGGACATGGAGTATAACTTCCCCACTCAAACATTCCACGGTGTTTTTGATGTAGATATTAATGCAAGCCCGCTTGACGGTGGAGGGCAAATGACTGCTCACTTCGATCCTGATTTATGGTATGTTAAGGTGGGAGAACCGTCGAACCGTATTAGTGTAGATTTAGACAGTTGGCTGAGTACTGATGGTTACTTTATGATTGGACAGGATCTTCCTTCGCCACAGCTTCCATCTCAAATTCTTGAATTGTTTCCTGATTATACGGTATATCGTAACCCTGCAATTGAAATGGGCGACGGCTTTGCCTTTGGCGCAAGTTCAAGCTTCGAAACCGGTCGAAAACCGTATCTGATTTTTTATGGCGAAGTATCAGCTCTGATGGGTTTTGATATGGCTTTGCTAAATTATGGAGAAGGAACAAGGTGCGAGGGTATGTCAGGGTCTGTTGGTGTGAACGGGTGGTACGCGATGGGACAAATTTATGCTTCGGTGGCAGCT
>JAQICD010000172.1 GCA_027858715.1 Prolixibacteraceae bacterium | reverse complement strand
GCTGTGTAGTGATTAATTTGATTAAGTGTACGTTTAAAAAACAACCTGCAGGCATTCCAACATTCAGCAATAAAATGCGGTATCCGTTTGTTTTTGCTTCGCTGATTCGTTTTTAACGCACTTTTTTAGTATTTTTAAACCCTTGTGTTAAGGTAAGTGGATGTATCGGAGAAAATTATATAATAAACTACTGGTAGTTAGTGGGTTGTTGTTGGTTGTGTGTGGTGGGTATGCACAAATAACAGCTGTAAGCGATTATAATTCTCTCGGGGGGTATATTGGTTATGTTTCTGAAGGTATCGATGTATGTCCATCTCATGGTTCTATAAATTCCACTAATACATTCAGTGTTGAAGTTAATGACACCGATGCCGGCGATACCTGGTTCGAGTGGGTGGTATATGGTGGTACTATTATTGAAAATAATGGTGTTTCCGTTAATCCATCTAATGACAATGATGCAGATGATCCGGTAGTTGATGGTGTGCCATATTTTTATATTGAGGAAGACAACTACACAACGGCTTTCATTACATTCGATTCTTCCGAAATTGTAGTGCAATGGCATAGCCACGACCTGGCCGACAGTGCCTGGGTAGCCGTTCGCCAAATCAGCCAATGGGGCTGTACCGATAGCACCTGGAGCGTTTTTACACAGCGGGTTTACAACCAGCAACCCGAAATAACCGACTTCCCCGATAGTATTACCATCGCTTACGATGATCGTTCAAATTATACACTTCCTTTACCAACAGCTTTTGACCCCGATGCCTGCTTCGATACACTTACCTACCACTTTACTATTACCGGGGCATCTGATTACGATAGCGATTCTGTTTTGGCCAACCGTACTGTCGATTTGGGCGTTGGTGAAAACACGGTTACATGGACAATCTCCGACCTGATGAAAGATACCGTGCGCAGCTACACAATTACAGTCGATCCAATGCCCCAAATAACCAACATTGCATGGACAAACCCAACTTGTTTCGGCAATAGCGACGGTACGCTTTATATTTCTGATGTCCTGGATCATAATTACGGGGGAACTTTTCAGTACGCTCTGGCTGGTGAGTCTGATACTACATTTACTACCGACCGTCATTTCACTGGTTTATGGGAAGGCGATACCACGGTGTATGCCATGATTGAGTATAACGTTGATCTTGATAATGATGGCAATCCGGAAACAACACAACAGCTTTCCGATGGCTACACCATTAACCTGTACAATTCCTCGGAGTTCGCGGTTAATTATATTCCCGATTCTACTTCAACCGATGTTTCTATAAACAATGCAGGCTGTTTGAAAGATAACGACGGGAGCATCGAAGTGTTATTCGATAATGTTACTTCGCTGAATAACTCGCTATCATTCGATGGGGTTGATGATTACCTTTTATTGAATAAACGGTACGATGGGGCACTTACCGATCTCTCGGTGGCTGCATGGATCAACGTGCCTGCTGACAATACCCGTTCCGGAACAATTATCTCATTCGATAAGGATGATTATTTTCAATTAAGATTAAGCCATGCGGGTTCAAACTCGTATGTGCATTTTGTAACCGGCGCATTTATAACGGGTACCGGCTTTTCAAATTCATCGGTGAAGGTGAACGATGGAAAATGGCACCTGGTAGTGGCTACCTATGATCAAACACAGCAAATTCATTCAATATATGTTGATGGCGTTAAAGCAATATCGGGAGAAACCAATGGTACCATCGGTAGTTTGGGCAATGTGCGTTACGGTATGATAGGCGCTAGTGCCGAAATCGATACTTTGATCAACGATCCCCGCGAAACCTTCTTCTATGGAAGTATTGCCGAAGTAGCTATTTGGGACAATCAACTATTAACCGATGAACATGTGGACGTGATGATGAAAGAAGGAATGCTGAACAATGGTGTAGCTCCTGATCCATCCGACCATTGGGCATTGAACGACATTCCTTCCAACGTTCAGGGCTCGGCCATACAAGATTCTGTATTTACCGATATTGGGAATATCCAAACCGAAAGCCATTGGGGGCGTTTTTACAACGGTGTTGGCTTAAACACTCAAAATTCACCTACCTTGTTGTCGTGGACCGATAACCTTGCTGAGACAACCGACAGCGATTACCCTTCAACAAACGAACTTACCGAATTGGCCGTGGGCAAATATACCCTGCATGTTAAAAATATTTTTGGCTGTGGTGAGTTAAGCGAACCGTATAGCATAAAAAACAGCGATGCCGAAGGACCTGAATTATACTGGAATGTGGCTTTGCGTAAAAATGCCGACCAGTATGATGTAGTTAGCAACCGCGATGCATCGCTGGCTGTTGATGGTTATGGGCTCGCTGCTCCGGTTGGAAATTCGACGCTTACAACCAGCCAGACAAATGCCTGGTGGAAAGTCGATTTAGGCGCTGTTTATTCACCTGTGTATAAAGTGCGAATCTTTACCGGCCAACACGGGTTAGACGATTTTTATGTGCTGGCTTCAAACTCGTATCCTTTTAATTCTCCAACGATAGCTGATGTTGGAAATGCCAGTGTTAGTGTGCATTACCAGGTTCCGGTACCTGCCCAGGATACCGTGGTGGTTAACCTGAGCAACATTGGGGCAAACGTAAGGTACTTGTGTATTATGCTTGACGGCGAAGGTGCAATCAGCCTGGCCGAGGTCGAGGTGCTTTGCGATTTGGGCTACACGGTGGAACGTAACTTATACCTGGCCGGCGACAGCGTGTGTACTTATCAGGTATCGTCCGATGATGCTTCGATTATCCCTTATGCCTTTGACGAGTGCGATGGGATTGTTTCGCTCGAACACGATGCCAATATCGTTGAACCCGGCCTTAGTGTTAGCGATGTCAATTTAAATGGAGCTGAATTAGCCCTTGGCAGCCACGTGTTTGAATGGTTAACCTTCGACGATGCCAATTTGTCCGACAGCCTGAAGGTTACTTATACCGTACACGATACCATTAACCCGTCTTTTAATCCTTATCCTTTCCTGAATAGTAAAGATACCATTACTTATTGCCAGTCGCTTAATTATAAGTTGCCCATAACCAAAGTTTTCGACAATTATTACAGTTGCGATATCGATACCCCCAGCATTAAAGATTTATACCTGAAGTGGAGTTATTCCGACGAAACCATTTTCAGTTACAACGATTCAACTTTTGGCGACTACAATCCTAATACCATCAACGATTCGGTGTTGATTAACCGCGGTAATTACCTGTTGCGTGGCGACCGTATTTTCGTATGGCAGGCAGCCGATTACAGCAACAATACCATCTACGATTCATTATATCTTCATGTTGAAGAACGTCCGCTGGTAAACGAAATGTCCATATCGCCTGCTTCGTGTATCGATGGCGAAACACAGGCTATTTTTACCCGTATTCAAAGTGAAGAGGGGCGCGATGTAAATTACATCATGTATAATGTTACCGAAGACGATACC